>JAUVON010000136.1 GCA_030599175.1 Desulfobulbaceae bacterium
AAAAAACAGCAGACTGGAGGCATTATGAAGAGACTGATTGTTCTTATTTGTGTTTTGGGAGGCTTACTATCCTCCGGTTTGGCCCTTGGTGCCGGTGAGTTTTCCTGGCCTATGCTTGTTGCTCCTACCGCAGGTTCAGACCAGGTCCAGAACCGGATTAAAACTGAGAGCCTTGATGGATGCTGGGCATTCAAATACACAATAGCCAGCGAATGGACAACCAACTTCTGTCTCAATAAATCAACGATTGAAGAGTATGAGACTGATGTTTTCTCTATTGACGGATTAGACGAATACGGAAACATTGCAGTTGGCAGTTATTACTCTGAAGGAGGTTTATATTTTGTTATGGTAACCGGGTCACTCTTTTGGGATTTTTTCACTTTTGACTTCACATCACCTGCCACAGTACAAGGCTGTTATTACATATTTGACCCTGCTGATGATTCACTAAGTACTTGTTTTGATATGACCGGCAATAGAACAAGCAAGACCGTAACAGAAAAATCAGCCCCGACCGACAAGGAACATTCTAACCTTCTAAAACACAATGAAATAAACGAATTTCCTGGAGATAAAGCTAAATCGATAGTAGATCAAAACGTATTAGGTGGGATCAGTGCACTAAAAGCATCAATTGATAAAATTCACTCGTCGGCAGATAACCAGTAAACTTGGGTGGGTCACACAAGATGGCGTCGTAAAAAGTCCGCCGAGTTTATCACACAGGTTCAGTTCAGTTTTCCTGACTGTTGTCCGCATCATTCAATAAAAGCAGGAACAATGCCGATGGCACCACTATGGGTTTTGGCGGTATCGGTTCTGGCTGCGGCTGCGGCGCAAACGATGCACCAGGGACATGCTGCCTGATAAACACTACCGCTTCAGAACTCCTCGCATTAACACCATAAAACCCCGGTTGGGCGCATCCCTGCCCCCAGCTTACCACTCCTGCATGTACCCATTCTCCGTCAATCCGAACCATCAGAGGCCCACCACTATCACCATAGCAACTATCCTTGCCCCCTTCTGCATACCCGGCACAAATCATATTATCGGTTATTTCAGATGAATATGCTTCACTGCAGGTAGTGTTCGATATAATTGGAAGTTCTACCTGCTGAAGTCTTTCCGGATAGATGTCTCCATATGGAGAAGTAGAGCCCCAGCCGACTATGGTGGCAATTTTACCTGTTAGTGATGCATCTACACCATCGAATGACAACCCTGAATAAATAGCAACAGGTTTTTCAGGAGCATCGACTGTTAATTCAAGGAGCGCAAAATCATAATTATTTTTATAAGAATTGTATTCCGGGTGCTGAATTATTTGTTTCACACCAAGCTGGCTGCCAGTATCAGTTGACAAATCATGGACTCCAGACACAACATAAAAATCAGATATTGACTCCCCCTTTACACAGTGAGCTGCGGTCAACACCCACCTTGAACTTATAAGAACACCTCCACAATACTGCCCATCATAAACTGTAGGGGCGGCAGAATAAACTAAACCAACCATCCATGGCCATGCTCCCGGTTGTGCCTCATATCCGCCAACAATTTTGGTTGAAACACGACCACTGTCTTCAAAATCAGGTTCTTGAGCGTGTAAATTAGAGAAAGAAAAAATTCCTATAAAAAAGAAAAGACAGCAAAACACGAGTAACTTTTTCACAACTCCTCCAGTTTCATTACAAACTATATTCGTCTTTTCAATCTATTATACTCACTATTATAAGAATATGGGGACTGATTTTTTAAACTCCCTTCAATTCCTGCCAATGGTTACATCCTTGCCTTCGACTGATACTTCATGCTAACTTATTCACTTACCCGAATAAATCGGAATTTTAGAATGCTTGGATAAGTATTGGCTATCATGAAAATAAATTCAAAAGGATTTTCTGTTATTAGTTATCTGCTTACACATTTTTTCATTATGAGTGTGATGTTCACCAATGCAACCACGGCTGCGATTTTTTCAGTTAATTCAGGCTACGATGTCAATGACTTAGAACCTGGAAACGGCCTCTGTGTAGCTTATCTGCTTATCAATCCTCCCTTTGTCCTCCCCTTTTGTACCCTTCGTGGCGCAATAGAGGAAACCAATGCTCTACCGGGGAGAGATACCATTGTTCTTGGCTCCGGTACTTATCGTCTCAGTTTACCAGGCCCTGGTGAAAATCAAGCTGCCACAGGGGATCTGGACATTACGGATTCTTTACACATTATTGGTGCCGGCACAGACAAGACGTTTATTGATGGGAATAAACTTGATCGTGTCTTTGACATTTTGGGAGAGAATACAACCATTACCCTTTCATGGCTTACGATTACCAATGGCAACTTGCCTGCCGGACAACCTTATAGCCAAAAAGGGGGCGGTGGCGTAAGAAATGAAGCGTCACTCTTTCTCAAAAATGTTGTCTTATCAAAAAATAGTGTCTCCGGTGCAAGCAGTGATGACATTGGTGGTGGGCTTCTGAACAGAGGAACCTGCTCTGTAACAGACAGTACGATTGATGATAATCATGCCTATAAAGGGGGCGGCATTTTTAATGACAGCCGGAGTAATATCCGGATTTTTTCAAGCACGGTTAGTGGTAATTCCAGCCAGGATGGTGCTGGTCTCATGAATCATGGTGCAGCGGACGTGATAAATTCGACATTAAGTAAAAATAGTTCATGGGGAGGACTTTCCTCAGGCAGTGCCGTATACAATAAGAACCAGCTGCAACTCATTCATTGCACCATCGCTGAAAATTCTGCCGACCGCGGAGGTGGTATCCGTAACGATGGTGGCACTGTTTCCATGGTCAATACTCTTATAGCAAATAACCGGGGCGGCAACTGCTATTCTCCAGATGAGATTATTTCTGAAGGACACAACCTTGATAGCGACAATAGTTGCGGGTTAACCTCACTTGATCTAAAAAACATCGACCCACAGCTCGGTTTACTGCAAGATAATGGCGGTTACACCCAAACCTATGGACTGAAGCCGGGAAGCCCGGCAATTGATGCGGGCAGATCCTTGCCTAATATCAGTACTGACCAGCGGGGCACTCCCCGTCCCCAAAGAGAATCACCTGATATTGGTTCCTTTGAAGCAAAAAATATTTCTATAGTACCTTTTATAGCACCACTCTTATTCAATTAGCTGGCATCTCCTCCAGGAGACTGTCCGAGAATAAGCCAGATAATGGCTTTTGGATAACGGGGGGAACAACTTGAAATAACTGGCGGAAGTGCATGGGAATCGAACCCACCTAGCGAGCTATTAACCCGCTACACCGGATTTGAAGTCCGGGAGGGCCACCAGTGCCCTATCCACTTCCCCTGATTTTTTCTCCGAAAAAGATACCCAATATACTAATAAGTGTTGACCTTGAAAACAACTTTTTATTATACTGTGGTGTTTAGTGCCTTACTCCATAAAAGCTATAATTAAAAACAAGAGAATCTGAACTACTATTAAACTCGACTGTTAAGGCCGGCAACAAGGCACTTATCCAGTGACTCTAAAACAATTTCCGAATTGTCGGGTTAGTTGGTTTTACTGCCAGGCATACGATTCTTTTGCCAGCTTCAATAAATAATTTTATACAACCTCGAGTAACACAAAAATATGCAGTGTGAAAGATTAGTCACAATGATTAAGTCATGGTATCTCCATGTGCGAGATGAAACCATGGCACCTGCCCGCATGGTCTCCTTCATGGAACAACATGCTGAAAGATGCGAAATTTGCCTCCAGGATCCCGATCTCAAGGAAGAAATCGCAAAAATAACCGAACTTGTACTTCCTGAGTCCAAAATCCCCAAGGCAGTCCGCCAAAAAACTGAACAAGCGGCACAAGAGAACGACAAAATTGAAGAAGTGACAAGTGACGAAAATAACAGTGAAGATAGTGAGGAAACAAAAGAGGATGACAAGGATTTAAATTCCAATGATGATCCGGAATTGGTCAATCCCCCCCAGGACACACAGCAGTAGACAGAATTCAACCAACCCTGGCAGAATTTTTATTGCAGGGTTCCGCCGAAAATACAACTTCAATCCTCCCAATCTTCTAATTTCCCCACAATAAAGTCATTGATTGCCTGTTGTTCTTCGTTGCCCTTACCACTTACCTCCATAGGTTCGCCAAAAGAGAAATAGGCGGTCTTCGTTGTATCTATTTTGCCAAAATCTTTTATCATAGTGCCATTTTGCCAACCATCTGTCTTCAATGCCAGCGGAATAACAGAAACCTCCGCTTTTCTGGCCAGTTTCACGCCAATAGAACTCATCTGTTTTGGATCAAACGTGTGAGACCTGGTAGTCTGGGGAAACACAATAACTGAAAGTCCTCGGCCAAGCCTCTCCTTGCCTTCCGTCATAACAACTTTTAGATCTTGTCTCGGATTCGTCCTCCCCACTGCAACCGGATCACGTGAGCGCATCACATGCTTAAAAACCGGATAGTTAAGCAGACTCTCCTTTATCACAAACGTTACATCCAAGAATGGTTGAATGATAGCAGGCAGAAGCAATGTCTCCATCATACTCATATGGTTGCCGATTATGATTGCAGGACGGTTGTGGTTCTTAACATGATCAATCCCCGTGATCTCAAGCCGGACACCAATTTTTTCAATTTCCTGCAATACCTCATAACTGCTTCTTCCCCAGTCAGTTCCATCATACGTCCCTCGTTTTACCTTCCCGGCGGCTTGGGCAACAATGAAAAACACACGACAATAGAATGAAGTGGATGGAAAAATCTTATTTGACCAGGATGACTGTCTCTCAGGACTCGAATAAGCCGAATTGTGGTATTGTAATATGTGCATAATAGCAAAAATATATTCTACAGGCAGCTACCTGTTCTTCTACAACTATAGAACATCATAGTGGTAACTAGCCACCAAGGGAGCAAGTCTCAATGTAAGCTGTATTGACACCCATGAAATTATTGGGGAGCGGAATCTTTTTTTTCACCCATTTATCCTGTTGTCTGATGACCTCGTGTAAAACAACATCACTTAAAGGGATATATTTCTGTACTGATTTCCCCTTAAACAGCCCGTAAAAGGATCCTTTGATATCAAAAAAGGAATTAACCCTCACCTTTGTTACCAGATGGATTGCTTTTTTCTCTTCCTGGGTTTTTTTCTTCAGTACATCTGCCCTTATCTTCTCCTCCGTATTCCCCAACTCAATAAAATTATCATAGAAAAAAATGATATTGGGCTGCCTTATCTGAACTCGATCAAACTTCTGAAACTCACGGATGCCATCAATAGAGATGGTGACGTTAAACATCAACAAGGCATCATTAAAGCTTTTCTCCGCGGGATCTTTCCAAAAAAAGTTGGCACTGTTAAATATATCGGTTGTCCGTAAGGTGGCGTTGGGGATATGTATCTCCCCTGAATATTCCTTACCCGGAGTAAATACCCTGATTTCCCTGTTCGTTTCCTCCATACCTGCCCCTTCTGTGATTTTCCTTATTAATGGAGCCCCAAGCAGCTCCCTGCATGTATAATAATACGGAAAAATAAGCGGAAAGGCAAATAATGTATCATACCACAATTTTTCTGTTCTTTGCAGTTATACAATAACGCTGATTACTGCTTTGCGGTTTATTCAGTTGGGCCATTTCAATGGACTGCACATTGAAAACACCCGTGGTCATGTTTTAAGCGTAAATGCTCCGTTTGATTTATTCCTGGAGATATAAGCAGGAGATGTCATTACTTGCTGATATTACAACTTATTAAATAAATCAAAAAGAAAAGTACCGTCAGAAATACCGTCACACTCTTCATGCTGTCCAGTGGAAAAATCCTGAAAATACCACAGTTCCCCTTTTTCCCATGTTTTTTTCAGGACATTTCGCCGACCTTTATAGATATCAAGATAACATCGAAGTGGTTTTTCAACTTGGGGGGTAGCTTGAGGGGCAGCTTGGGGGGTGACTGTAAGTGTCATGTCCTATCTCTCACTTTCTTCTCAAGCCATACCGGGTCTCTTCGCAAAGGTAATAAAGCAATCACATAAGCAATTTCATCCTCAATATCATAATAGACCGCATAAGGAAATCTTTTTGCGAGCATTCTATAAAGTGCATATTTTTTGACATGGATACCAGCAAAAATTGAAAGAGACTCCACGTCAGCAATCAGACTGTCCCAAAAGTAATCGCCAACTCCGGTCTCTCTTTGATCATAAAAGACTCGCCCTGCTTCCAGATCATCTGCTGCTTCTCTTAAAACAACTACATCTTTTATGATCATGAATTGCGTCTCGCCTTTAATTCTTTCAAAGAAAGAAATTCCGCCTCACCATTTGCGATTCGTTTTCTCCTTTCCTCAAGGACATCCCGATGCCACCCGGGAGACTCAATCTCAACCTTTTCATGCAGCAGGGCATCCCAAAGTATTTCCATGGTTTGAAGTCGTTCTACAGTATTCATTTTTTCAATTTCAAGAATGTTCATAGCAATCTCCTATAATTGGCAATAAGCAAGAAACCATACCCGCTTACTCTAATATACAATATCCACTTGTTATAGTGAAAACTGGCGGCGATCAAACAATCATTTTTACAACACCCCAACCGACAATTAACATTGATGACCCAATACATAAGAGTACAACACAGCACCCGCTGTTACCAGGTGGCTTACCCCCGCCTTGCTTATTCTTTTCATCCTCATCAAAAAACAAAGCCATTTCAATGGCACCATCACCATCGTCATCGAGCAAATCTAAAGGATCTTCCCCAAAATCTTCCATCATTACTTCTCAGCGATAAAAGTCCTTTGGAAAGCCCTACAAGAACGGTATTGCTGCAATCGGTTATTTAATGCCATCAGAACTGAACTCTGAATCTGCCATTTTATCAGCTATTGCTGGAACAAGGTTGGCTTGAAACTGCCCACTGAATCACATCAAGGAAATGCTAGGTCACCACTCGATACAGATGACCGTAGATATTTATGGTCATCTCATTCCGAATAAGAGCAACACTGCTGTAAACTCTCTTGATGACGTAACCATCCGCAACCTATCCGCAACCACTAAAAAAGAAACCCTCGTAACTAATGAAGATTACGAGGGTTTTATAGACTTGGTGGCGATGCAGGGAATTGAACCCCGGACACTACGGATATGAGCCGTATGCTCTAACCATCTGAGCTACATCGCCGATGTTGTAAGGCAAAAAAAA
>JAUVON010000266.1 GCA_030599175.1 Desulfobulbaceae bacterium
ATATCCAGAGCGTTATGATGGGTCATGAAAGGTTTGGCTGTGGCACCGCCGGGCACAGGCTGCATCATCGGAGTTTCTACTTCCATAAAATCTCTGCCATCAAGATATTCCCGGATAAGTTTTATAATCTCCACCCGTTTTTTAAAAGTTTCACGGCTCTCTGGAGTAACAATGAGATCAACATAGCGCTGGCGATATCTGGTTTCAACGTCTGTCAAACCATGCCACTTTTCAGGCAGTGGTCTGAGGGATTTGGAGATCATGGTTATATCTGTTGCGGCCACCGATAGTTCACCAACCTTTGTTTTAAACAGTGTGCCGTTGATGCCTACAATATCACCAATATCCCATTTTTTGAATGCAGTGAAAGTTTCATCACCTAACTTATCCTTTTTCAGGTAAATCTGGATGCGACCGGTTTGATCAGTGAGATGGCAGAAAGCGGCTTTACCGAACTTTCTCATAGCCATGATACGCCCGGCAATTGAATAACTGTTTCCACCAGGCTCTGTCTCTTGCGCCTCTAAAGAGTCACCTTTTGGGAGAAGCTCCTCGATAGCATTGGTCGGTGTAAAACTGTTGCTGTAGAGATTTACTCCAAGTTTTTCAAGGGATTCTGCTTTTTCTCGACGCTGTTTGAGGGTCTGATTGTCTTGACTCATGATAGATACTCTTGATGGCGTCGTAAAAACTCTTCACCTACTTCGTTGTTGCAAATTTTCTATAATTACGACGTACCCCAGTACGCCGAAATTACAAAAAATTTACACGCCTCGTATATGAAGTTTTTTACTTAGCCATCTCAGGTTTAAGTTTTTTACGAGTTCATCACTCTTTAAAAGTTGGAAATGCTCCAAGTCTTGGCTAAAAAAAAGGCGGCAGAATTCTGCCGCCCATCTGTTGCTGCATATTGTATACAGGAATTACAGAGAAACTACCATTCTGTCAATGGTTTTCAAGATTTGAATGCATTGTTGTTAAAACTGTATTTGATATTTTTCGCATATTTTTGTGTTACGTTGCCTCTACGCTCCATATTTAAACAGATCCTCTTCAGCTGACATGGTGTTGTTGAGTACCCGGATGGCGGAATGCCCGGGAAGCGGGCATTTATTTTCGCAGATACCGCAGCCTATGCAGAGTTCTGTGATAACGTAGGGTTGTTTCAGCGCAATAGATTTGCCTTTGCGGTTTATCACGGTAACTTTCTTAAACTTGATGGCCTTGTCATGGGTTGGGCAGTGTTCTTCGCAGACAATGCAGGGGCTCAGGTCAGCAAAGGGCAGGCAGCGCTGCTTGTCAATAAGTGCAATTCCGATGACAAAGGTGTTCTTTTCAGCTTGGCTAAGTTTGCCAATGGCACCTGTTGGACAGACCTGGCCGCACAGGGTGCAGTTGAACTCGCAGTAACCGAACCGGGGGATAAGTTTCGGGGTAAACATGCCCTCATAGCCACTCTCCATGAAACAGGGTTGAAGTGCATTCTGGATACAGACTTTCATGCACTCTCCGCAACGGACGCACTTGGAGAAAAATTCAGTTCCACCTGCAGCCCCTGGTGGACGAAGCAAGGTAGGGGAGGGTAACATCTGTTGCGCATTTACCTTTGACAGCAGGGGCAGGGAGAGACCTGCCAGTGCTGCTCCGACAAAGGTGCGCCGGCTGATGTCAACCGGCAGTTGATTTTTAGGTGTGGAAAAGGTAAAGCGGGATGGCTGTTTGATACAGTCGTCAACGCAGTCCATGCAGAGATTGCACTCCTCATGTCGAATAGATCCACTCTTTGTGTCAAATGCATTCATCCTGCAGGATGGCGCACAGTGCTGACAGTCATTGCAGGCAATACCAGGGAATCGGCGGTAAAAAGAGAACCGGGCAAAGAGTGCCAGCAATCCACCGAGAGGGCAGAGATTGCGGCACCAGAAACGTCTGTTAAGCTTTTCCAAGGCTATAATAGCTATAAGAATAAAACCGGACAGGCTGCTCAGCTGAAAGAACGATTGCTTGTGGGGCAATACACTGTCTTTCAAAATAGTGTAAACCGGCTCGGTAAGGTTGCTGAGCCATTCCGGTGCATAGAGATAGATTGGGTCAAAAAAGCCACTTATAATGAGATTGAAGACCGGATCAACGGCAAGTGTCATCCCTCGAACCAGGATAGAAAATGGATCGAAAAAACCGACGAGTTGCAGTTCGAAGAAACTGGCTGTCAGAATAACTGCAAGCAGAATGTATTTGGCAGCCCGCAGTGAATAATTAGTCTGCATTGAAGGATTGATTACCTTCCCGGCACCATCGAGCAGTGTACCCATGGGACATATCCAGCCACAGAATACACGACCAAAAACAATGGTTAAAGCAATGACAAACAGAGCTGGTAAGAGGAGGGATATAAAGGTTTTTGCAGCTAGCAGTACCGTAGCTGCAACCAGAGGATCCCAGCGGAAGAAGATGTTGACCGCATAGGGTATCTCGTCAAAGCCGGAGTAGTCAGTCAACCGAAACAGGAGGAGAAAGAGGAAGAGAAAAAGGACTTGGGAAATCTTACGGCAGGTACGAAGGGTAATCCTGGTCGTCATGCTATACCGTACGGATATCTATTTTATCCAGATTCATTTCGCCCAATCCCATTTCTGCGGCAGCCCTGGTGGAATCGATCTGTTCAGGCCTGAACCCGAACAGGGTGGTTGCATAGGCATCGGCAGCCACAGGATCCGGTGAGGCCAGGACGGTATCCAGCACCTTGACGTCTTTGATGCGGCCTCCCTGAGGGCCGTTCCGCAGGAGGATACGAGTAGCATCTATAATGGTCAGATGGGCTCTGATAACTGTATTCAGGTCGGCAAGGTTCTGCCCCATGTTGCCATGAATTTTTCCACGATTGCCGCCTATCACTCCCATTATATTTTTCAGCCCCAGGGTCAGTTTTGCTAAACTATGGTGTTTAGCTACCGGAAGATTAATATAGCAGTCGGCCTGTAGAGCATCCTTATAGAATGACCACTTGCTGATCGATTTTCCTTTTTCAATAGTGACAGGAATAAACTTTCTCTTATCGATGTAGTTAAACTGCACCTTGCGGTTATCTATGGTGCCCAGCGCTGCCTTGATGCCGCTGTTGACATAACACCGCCGTTTTTCGTTGCAGGTGCGATCAAAGACCATCACAGTTTTTGCGCCGGCCTGGAGGGCGAGTTCCACCACAGCCCTGACTATCTCAGGATGAGTATTTGCCCCCTGTTCAGGGCGACGATCCCAACCAATATTTGGTTTGACGACCACCTGATCACCCGGTTTAACAAAGGCGGCCATGCCTCCCAGGGGCTGTAGAACAGAAGTCACAAGGGAACTATAGTTTTTTCCCGTACCAACGCTGAGTATTGGAGCCACTGCTTCTGAAGCAAGCAATTCCGAGGTGATCTGAAAAACCGGTTCAGCAATGAGGATTCCACTGGACCAGATACCGACCTGTTTTAAAAAACTGCGTCTGTTCATTACTTTACTACCAGAACAGAGCAGGGAGCTGTCTGCAGAACTCTGTTGGTCACACTACCGACTATCATGCTTGCAAGGTTGGTCAGCCCGCGTGATCCCATAATGATCAGGTCACATTTCTCAATCTTGGCAATATCTGAGATCATCGCCCCTGCAGGTTCTTCCATCAGCCGTTCTTCTACATGAATGTTTTCGGTTTTGAAACGTTGGAGAAAAGGCTTTACGAGATTTTCGGCTTCACTGATTATGTCTGCAATTTCTTTGTCTCTGTATGGCTGCCCAATGATTGCCGGGAATCTTTTATGACAATTAACAAATACAATTTCACCGTCCAGTAATTTTGCATATTCAATGGCTTTGTCCACTACCTTGTTTGAATATTCAGATCCATCAACGGCCACCAATATTTTTTTTTGGCTCATAACAATCCTCCTATGGGTGAGAAAATAGAAAAACTGATAATTCTGACATCTGATTCATACTGTTCTGCTCAACTTAATTGTACCAGATTGGTGTGATCATCTCAACCTTTTGGAGAGGTAAGATGCCTCCCAGGAGGATCGATTTCAAAAAGAGTAGCCTGATTTTTTGGTGCAGTAATTTTTATAAAATAGTGTAGTATATCCCAATGTTTTCTGTAATCACCTCAATTCTGGCCCCTGTCTTAATCAGTGTCTGTATTGGTTTTTTATGGGCTCGAAGCGGACGATCCTACGATACAGCTCTTATTACTTCCATTGTCACCTACTTTGGTGCCCCTTGCCTCATCTTTTACTCCCTGTCCGCAGTAAAACTGCATCCCCAAGCCCTTTTGAATATGGGATTGGCTGCTCTTTTAGCCAATGTGGCCTTTATTGTTGCCGGGGGGCTGGTTCTGGCCATTTTTCGTTTACCTCAGCGTGCTTTCCTCCAGACCTTGAGTTTCCCAAATGTTGGCAAC
>JAUVON010000224.1 GCA_030599175.1 Desulfobulbaceae bacterium
GGCATTGATTTTTATGACAGGGCCTTTGTTGAGGAGAATCTTATGGGTAGAATCTGATTTTTCTTTGAAGTTTGGATGGGTGGCATGACTGTTATCCATTGATATGAGAAAAGAATTATGCAGTGCGATTCTTCTTGTGACTGGATCGGGAACGATGCGCTCCAGTACCGAATCGATAAATGCTCCGGAAGCTCCAGTTGTGGAGACAGACCCATTTTCCTCATGATTGGTACAGATCATTAAATTGGTACTGTTGTTTCCGGCAGCAGTTAGAGCAGACATGCCAACAAAACAGCTTAGCAGATTGTCAAGCCTGCCTCCACTGATTATTTCATTTTTCAAACCAACATAGGCTGGCCCCTGAATATCATAGCAGAAGATATCAAATGAGAGGATTTTTCTGATTTTGTTGTCAGGATATTGCATCTGCAACTGCTCTGTGAGAATAGTGTCAAAATCCGGAAGCTGTTCGTCAATATCCTGGGCGATGATGGGAGGTAAATGTTCCTGGGAGTTTATAGTTTTATTTTTATTTGCTTCCCTGTCAAGATGAATAGCCACACTGGGAATGGTGAGTATCGATCTTCTAAAATCAATGAGAAAAATGTCAAGGCTTGAATCTTCCATCTCACAACATACCCTACCGGCAAGACAGAGATCCCTGTCAAACCATGGGTTAAGCAGGCACCCGCCATACACTTCAACCCCAAGTTTTAAAAATGATCCTTCATTAATGTCAGGTACAGGTTTCACCTGCAGACAGGGGCTGTCGGTATGAGCTGCAATCATCCTGAATCCGCTGTCTAAAGATCGTTGTAAATCAAGGGAAAATGCAATGATGCCACCATTGTCTCTTGAAACAAAATAGGATTGCCCCTGTTTAAGATGCCATTTGTCAGACTCCTGCAGTCTGGAGAAATTAGATGAGAAGAGATAATCCTCGATATTCGCTACAGCATGAAACGGAGTTGGAGAGGATTGAAGAAAGGAGAAAAGTTGATGATTAAAATGGACACTTTTCATTATTGATCATCTCCATAAAGTGGATTGTCGGGGAGTGAAATAGTCGGCAAATCGAGAAGGGCCTCGGGGAGTAAATAAGATTTTTTACGACGCTATCAGTTATATTTCTCTTTAAGGTCATATAATGTATCGAGATATTCCTCTTTCAGCAAGAGGCGGTTTCCTGTACCTTCTATTTCATCAATGAGAGAATCAATTGTAGGACGTATATCAACACCGTACCTGTTGTAACCTTCATCGTTTGCGTTATCAATTAACAGGATCGAGTAATAACTTACAGCCATTCTTGAAATGGAGTCACGTCTGAAGAGATAGAGACGTCCTCCCATGGTATTCAGAAAAAAACCGGCATAGTCATAAAGGGCATTTTTAGGCAGAATAAGCGAATACTCCTGCGCACTGGCTTCCGGATAGGCAGTCAAACGGTAGAAGGTTTTAAGGATATTTTCAAAAGATGATTTTTCACGATCCAGAATACCTTTGAGAATGAGTATATTCTCTTTTCCAAGAATTCGAAAAAAATGGGCAGTATTCTTAAGGAGGGTATATAGATCGTCAGTTTCATTTGCTACGACAGGCGGGGTAGCTATCAGTTTTTGCAGAAGATTGGAAAAATGAATTCTGCTTGGTTCTTTCAGGTTAAAGTCCTTCATATAGGACTGCTGATCCAGGTGTTCATAGAAATCGTTTAACGTTTGAATTAGATTATCTGAGTCTGTTTTCGAAAAGGGAGGGTTGTTCTCAGGGTCAGTAAAAAGATGCCCGCCTACCGACTTATCAGTCTCAGACTTTATAGATATTTGGTTCTCTGATGGAGAAGACACTGATGCTGATGGATCGTTGGCTTTTCCGCCATTCTTTTCTGACTGGGATGGCATTACACCCGAATTATTTGATGGGCCACTAAGCTCCACAGATTCAATCTTCTTAGAACCGGAAAGAGATTCCTGACTAATTGAATCCGAATGATTGTTTTTCTGCTGGGTATAAAAATAGAAGAGAATTACAAAGAAGGTGACTAATCCACAACCAATATAGAGAAACGTATTTGATTTCTGCTTAACACGGGATCGTGGCTTAGAATCTAATTTATGATATTTCATCGTCATGTTGCACTAAAGATCTGATACATGAAATTGATGGGGGACTGTAAAAATTCTTGATTTGCTCCATTGCTGCACTAGAAGGCTATGGAGTGTAATATTCAATCATTACGACATATATATGTCCCTGGAAACTATTAAAAACAGTACTCCAAAAATAAAATAAAAGATACTCTATGGTAAGTGTAAAGTCACGGGAGAAGAGAAAGGGTGACACCATTTGGAAATTAATATTTGGAATCTCTTTACAATCAAATTCCCTCATGAATCCGTTCTCGATGCTTTGCAATTCTCTAACCGGACACTGCCGGGGAAAAGCAGTATTTGGTAAACTATTTTAATGCTTGACTCAGATGCAGGAAGGAACTATTTTGATATGTTCAAAAAATTAGAGCTGAATTTAAGTAAAATATTTAACAGTTTACACTTTTTGTTCAATAATAAAATTTTGGAGGAACACAAATGGCTATTTCTGTAGTAGGACATTCAAACCCTGACACTGATTCTGTTACTTCTGCGATTGCACTTGCAACTTTACTGACAGCCCAGGGACAGGAAGCACAGGCTTGTATGCAGTCTGCTCTCGCTGATCTTAACCCGGAATCTAAGGTTGTTCTGGAAAAATTTGGGCTCGAAGCTCCTGTAGAGATAAGTGATGCTGGTGGAAAAGATATTGCACTGGTTGATTTCAGCGATCTTGCTCAAGGTCCGGCGAATCTAGCTGATGCCAACGTTGTTGCAGTTGTTGATCATCACAAAGTAGGAGATCTTACGACCAATAGTCCAATCCTCTTTCGGGCAGAGCCTGTTGGCTGCACCTGCACCGTATTGAATAAAATGTTCAAAGAGGCCGGTGTTGCCATTCCTAAAGATGTAGCAGGGGGGATGTTGGCAGCAATTCTGAGTGATACCGTTAATTTCAAGTCACCCACCTGCACTGATGCGGATAAAGTTGCTGTTGCCAATCTCAAAACTGTTGCAGGTGTAGATGATACCGATGCCCTGTTTATGGATATGCTCAAAGCCAAATCCTCAGTGGGTGGTGTTCCTGCAAAAGATCTCCTTTTCCGGGATTACAAAGACTTTGATATGAATGGAAATAAGGTAGGGGTTGGCCAGCTTGAGCTTGCCACTTTGGATCAAGTCGCCGATATTCGCGGTGATCTGATGAAGGCGATGGAAGAAGCAAAGGCTGAAGGGCGCCATTCAGTACTTCTTATGCTTACGGATGTTGTTAAAGAAGGTACTGATCTGGTCGTTCTTTCTGATGATCCTGCCCTGGTTGAAAAGGCATTCGATGGAAAACTCGAAAGCAACGTAATGTGGATTGATGGTATGATGAGCCGTAAAAAGCAGACCGTACCAAATCTGCAGACTGCCTTTGGCTGCTAAGATATTTCTCGACTGTACTACCAGTATCTGAGTTACTGCTCCAGATGCTCAATACTTAACGAGTGTCTGACCATAAATGCGATTTTTTACTCTAAATAGAGGCGTTGAACCCGGAAAGGGGTCAACGCCTCTCGCAATTTTTTCTCTGGAACTGAAGTTGCTATCTTTTTTCTTTTGTGCTCCCATCTCCGGAAGGCTGTTTTTTCTGTTCTAAACTTCTCCTGTTATACTTATTTATTCTGTTTTTCAGCTCAGCTATCATCAGTTTTATCTCTTGTGATTCTTGAGAGCTCGGCCTTATGGGGATAAAATCCGATTTAAAAGTGTTCATTCTCTCATTGGTCGATTCGCGCTGTTTGAGAATTGCCGTTTCTATTTCCTGCTTTTTTTCAAGATCTCTTTTAATGGATGTGAGTTTGTTGAATCTTACTGTAAAATTACTTTGAGTTGAATCTGATTTTCTTTTCTTAAGCCGGATTATCTGCCCTTCAACTGATTTGATCCTGTTATCAAGTGTTTTCAGGGTGGTCGAGTTATCATAAGACCATTTCCCTGACTGCCCATACTTGATAAAAAGTCGGCCAAGATATTTACCTCTGGATTGACTCTGGGTAATCAAAGCGTTGTGGGAAAGCTGAGGAGCAAGGTTGCTACGTTTTTTGTCAGCGGTGATGATCAGGTCTATTTCAGGGAACGATTGCGTGATTATGCCATTCTCTGAGAAAGGAAGATTTGAGAGAAGGATCACCATATCTGATTTTGGGGCAAGGTACTGAAGTTCTACTGCCAGTGGTTTTTCCCAGTCACCGATAACAATTTGTTCATTGCTGTAGTTACCTCTCCCTGTCAGGCCAATGATACCAATGGTTATTCCACCAATGTCCTTTAAAATAGAAGGCTTGAAAAGCAAATTTCCCGAAGTGTCAAAAATATTGGCTGAGATCCACGGAAAATTTAATTTTGCAGACTTTTCAAAAAATTGCTCTCCGGCAGTTAGATCATTGCTGCTGATTGCAACAGCATCATAGCCTATTGTCAAATATGACTTCATGATTGTTTCAGCAGTATACATTTCTGGAACATTTCGTACTTTACTGCCATTTTTTTTGAAAAGGAGATTGCCGGAGTCGACTGTGATTTGGGGAAATAACGATGTGTCAGCAGATTTTTTTACCTGGAATGCTTTACCGGACAGTCCGCCCAGTTGTTTCGATTTTCAGCCACATGGTTCTATCTCACCAGAAACATTGTTGGAAAATAAAACAGTAAGTGATGAATGCTCTTTAGTCTCAGCAGCAGAGAGAGTGCAGCTTACTAAGAGCAGGAGGGTTGAGATTATGAATGATTTCATTGGAATCGCTCTGACTGTTATAAGTTCATGAAAGATTAGCGGTGTCCAGTTAGAAAATTGCAAAGCATCGAAAACGGATTCATGGGAAACTTTTGTCCGCTTTTGGCAGTAGATTTCTTGATTTTCAAATATTTTTCACATCCAATTTGTATCATGCGAGTTCCTCGCAAAGACTGATACAAATCAAAAGTGAAAATATTAA
>JAUVON010000089.1 GCA_030599175.1 Desulfobulbaceae bacterium
ACATATTGCCCCGGACAATAATAGAGCATGGTGTGAGTGTTACTTCGCGACGGATCTGAGTGGACTGGTCCCAGCCTGCATCTTTGATTGCCGGAGTAATGAAAAGATCGCAGATGTCTATTTCGCTGAGTTCTTTTTTATTGATTTTACTCAAAACGAACCTCACTGGGTAAAATGCCTTCTGAGTTCCTATTCAGATCATATAACTTTTGCATATTTCCTTGCAATATAAAAGAGATATTACAGTTAGCTGGCGTCCAAACAATCAACCATTGCTGCGTGTTTTCGGGAATAATATGATAATCGGTATAGCGAACAGTGGGATGCAGGTCATTAAGGTGAGGACGGGTTGAATGGTATAGGTGTCTGCTAGTTTCCCGACAATTGGGGCGATAACTCCTCCTAGGCCATAGGCGAAGCCCATCATCAAGCTGGCCACCATAGAGCGCCCTTTAGGAGCCAAAGTCTGGGCCATTGTGACCCCGAGGGGAAGGGGGGCCAGAACGAAGCTGCCGGCAAGAGCAGCCCCAAAATAGATCCAGTTGCCGTTGAGCTGCATAAGTAACCAGAGAGCCGGGGCCATGAACAGGAAGGTGAAAAGAAAAACCGGCTTAAATCCGATGCGGTCGGAAATGTGTCCGGAAAGTAGGCCGCTAAATGTGCCTGATACAAGGAAGATCGCGTAAATCATCCCGGCGGAAACCACGCTGAAACCCTTTTGTACGAAGAATACCGGCATAAATGTCAAGAATGATTGGCCCACCATCGCCCGCAAGAACATGACTAGCCAAATCAAGGCAATGACTTTCCAAGCGCTCCCCAGACTTTCTTTAAGCGCTCCGAAAAAACCGGAGTGTCTCATACCCTCGCTTTGCGGTTTTGGTATCACCTTCAACAGAAAAGCAAGGACCAGTAAGCCAGCAATCATTGTGGCAGGCATGGCCGTCAAGCCGAAAAAGGCCACGTACCATGTAATGAAGAGAGGACCGAGACCGAAAGCCAGAGTCCCACCAGTGTTGAATATGGACATGGAAAAACTGGCCTTCGTCCCGGCATAGAGAGGCACCATTCCGGTGACCGAAGGATGGAACATTGAGGAGCCAACGGCACCGAGAGCTACACACAACAGCAGTATCCAGAAATTGGGGGCAATACCCGAGAGCGGTATAAAGACGACAGTCAGGGACAAACCGATGAAGATGAAAGCGCGTGACTGATAACGGTCTGCCAGGTAACCGACGGTCGGCTGGATGATGAAAGCAAGTAGACGCATCGTACCGGCAATGATACCGACCTGGGTCAAGGTGAGACCAAGTTTATCGACAAAAACGGGAAAAAGAGGGTTGATGAAGGCGGTGTAAAAATCACCGGTAAAATGAACGAGAGTCAGAGCGAAAAGGATTTTAAGATTGGAGGACATGAGGTGAACCGGGTCTGGTGTTTGTTTAAGCTGGCTATCTGAACGATAGCTGCTGTAAATTATATAGCAAGAGCAGATTGCAGCCACTGTGGCATTATGTCCTAACAGTTATACAGTGAACCTCTTTTTACCGCATTTCAAATGTGATTATTCCGAGCCAAACTCAGCACAAATAATTTAAATTTTTCTGTTTCAGGGAAATAATTTTCAGTGGCATATAAGAGACTTGAACCAATTCCTAGCACCTCCTCATTCAAGAAACTTGTAAGGTAAAGGGGGTGACCATATTTTTAAAGGTCTTCTACAAATTGTTTTTTGAGTGTCTACACTACGAGTACGGACAAATCAGATTTCATGCCGACTACATCCGTGGACGCTGCATAAAAACAAGTATTACTGCTGAAAAAGATGGTACTGTAAAGATAGGAACTGTCAACCGTGGAGAAGCTGCAAGCCGCTGGGTAGATAAATTGAGAGGTAAGAAACTCTTACAGTAGTAACAGGCCGGAAAGGAGCGAAGAATGACCAACAATGAGCCCTGTCCCTGCAATTCTGGAAGCCCTCACTCATCCTGTTGTGAGCCGCTTATCAGCGGCAAGGGAATGGCCATAACGGCTGAGGCTCTAATGCGCTCACGGTACACGGCATATGTGGTCAAGAATGTGGACTACCTGCTCAAGACATGGCATCCATCTACAAGACCCTCTAATCTTGACCTTGGGACTATACCAGAATGGTACGGTCTTCATATCGTGAACACAGAGGCTGGAGATGAGTCCGATAGCTATGGTACCGTTGAGTTCAAGGCCACATCACTATTACAGGGTAAAATATTGCGGCTCCATGAGAAGAGCAGATTTGTTAAAGAACATGGCCAGTGGCTCTATGTTGATGGTGATATTAAGGGCGATAGAGCACCTAATACCAGGGTCAAGAAGGTCGGCCGGAACGAGCCTTGTCCTTGCGGGAGCGGCAAGAAGTTTAAGAAGTGCTGTGGTCCGTGATCGACATTTTTGCCTTCATACCCACCGTCATCTTGAGTTCGAAGAGTTGCTATCAATCTCACTCCTCGGGCTCGGCAGGTCTGGAAGGACGGTATGTTGATTTGGGATAGACAGTAACGGTGTGCAGGGGCAGTATCAAGAACAAATGTCACTACAGAAGAGAATTGCAGAGATTGCCGAAGACCTTATCAAGGACGTAGAAATTGATGAGATATGTGATGATGTTTTCTCAACTCTGAACTTTATTGATGTCCACGAGCTCAGTGCCTTACTCCAGAACTTCTGTAATAAAAAACAAGAAATCCGGGAAGGTCGTTTTAAATTATATAGTTGAATATACTTCCATGGCAACAACTTCGACTCGTCGATCTATAAAACTACATTACGGCTGGGTCATCGCCTTTACCGGAACAGCAGTGATTTTTGCCTGTCTCGGGTTAGGTCGGTTTGCGCTAGGAATGTTACTACCCGCCATGGGCACTGCCCTCGATTTGAGCTATGTGCGGATGGGTTTAATCGGTACCGGCAATTTCATAGGTTACATGTTCGCCGTTGCACTGGCCGGCTACGTGGCCCAGCACCTGGGTGCCCGTCTGACCATTACCCTGGGGCTTGTGTTGGTGGGCATCACCATGATGCTGGTTGGCCGCGCTGAGCATTATTTGCAGATTTTACCCCTTTACGTGGCCACAGGTATCGGCAGTGGTTTGAGCAATGTGCCCCTTATGGGTCTGGTGTCCCATTGGTTTCTTAAAGAGGCCAGGGGACGGGCAGCCGGGATCATGCTTTCGGGCAACGGTATCGCCATTCTTGGTGCCGGTCTTTATGTACCCTGGATTAACACTCGGTTCGGCATGGACGGATGGCGCTACGGGTGGGTCACCATGGGGGTGGTTGTGCTGGGGGTAGCCATTATGACCGCGGTACTCTTACGCAACGATCCCCAGGAAAAAGGAACAACTCCCTTGGGTCGTCAGGGAGCCTCCTTGAATGTTACTGCCGAGGCACGTGATAGTCGCTCCGGAAAAACCAAATGGATCATGATTCATTTGGGATCGATCTATGCTCTTTTTGGTGCCACTTATGTTGTTTACGCCACCTTTATCGTTACCACTCTGGTGGACGAACATGGTTTTTCCGAACAGGTGGCTGGGAATTTTTGGGCGGTGGTGGGCGCTTTAAGTATTTTTTCCGGGCCCTTGTTCGGTTGGCTTTCTGATCGCTGGGGTCGCCGCACCGGCATGCTGACGGTCTTCACTTTGTTCACCCTGGCTTACGGGTTGGTTGGGATGCACCTTCCTACGGCATGGCTTTATGCATCCATTGCCCTCTACGGTATCTCAGTGTGGAGTGTCCCCACCATCATGGCCGCGGCCGTGGGGGATTACCTAGGGCCAACTCGGGCCGCCAAGGCGTTCGGTTTCATTACCCTCTTTTTCGGGATGGGGCAAATCATTGGTCCAGCGTTAGCTGGATTTCTAGCGGATGCTACCGGTACTTTCCGTATTGCCTTTGGGATGTGCGCTGCCGCAACTTTGACCGCCATAATCTTGACCTTTTTTCTTCCCCGGATGCGCCCATGACTCTCCGTTAGCACAAAGAGCAATGCCCACTAAAATTTATGTTAAAGCCGAAACTTTCAAGAGCATCATCCTCATCAAAGAGGTTATCATCCATTGTATATTCTCCGTTGCTAAAATTTTTACTGATGCAAAAATGCAATAAAAACTCTCTTGCATATTTGCATGCAACCATATTACAATGCGCTATATTCACATTTTTAAAACACTTTATTCGGGGTGAAATATAATGCTAAGCATAACTGAAGATATTCTTTCAATCACTGAATTGAAGCGAAATACTAACTCTATTCTCAAGCAGTTGCATAACACGGGACGCCCGGTAATCCTTACTGTCAATGGCAAAGCAGAAGCGGTAATTATTGATGCTGGCGAATACGAAAAAACCACCCGCGCTTTAAACCTCTTAAAAATGCTCATCCCGGCGGAAGAAGATATTAAAGAGGGACGTACACGTGAAGCAGAAACTTTTTTCAAAGAGTTTAAAAGTGACAGAAACATATAAAATTTCCCTCACCCGACATGCCGAAAATGACCTGATCGAAATTTACGACTATATTGCTGTCGACAGTCTGGTTACTGCGTCTGCCTTTGTTCTGGTGCTTGAAGAAAAAGTGTTCTCTTTGTCCACCATGCCTGAACGTGGGCCTCTTATACCTGAAAACATCCTTCTCGGCACTCGGTATAGACATCTCATCCATGGCAAATATCGGATTATTTTCAAGGTGTACGACCAAACAGTTACAGTCCTCAGGGTGATTCATGGCAACATGCTTCTGGAGTTGCAGTCACGTTAATTTGGACCTATAGTCGCTAATATTTAAAAGAGAAATCGCATGGATAGTTACCTCAAAATGATGAAGCGAATGGTCGATCTTTATGACCAACACCTTCAACAGTCCGGACATCAAACTGAAAAAAGCGATAGGGTTGCCTCTTTCATTCGAGACTTAGACACTCCTGAATACGATAGGGTTTTAGCAGGGCTGCCGGCCTTGCTCGGTCAAGACCGGCAAGACCAAGGGGCAGTACCCCGGTATAACTTCGACCAGAACTGTATCGATCGACTGACCCAGCCCGACGACCGCTGGAACAGAATTGAGGAAATGGTCACGACCTCCCCAGCCTCTCTCGATTTGACTGACAAAAATCAGGCCTTACAAACTTTTGAACTGGCTGAGCTGTTATTGGATCTTTACCCGTTCGAAAACGAACTGACCGGGATAGAAAACCGAGTCGTAGCTGAGCCTCAAAAGTACCCGACCATCCTCCACCTGGCGGTGAAACTAGCTCTGTCCAAAACACAATTGAACGCCCTCACCACCCAGACCCACCTGACCGTTGTCGTACCGTTGTTCAAAGAACATAACAGAATCCGATCCAGGAAGATCCATCCAGCCGGTGAAGATTTCATTCGCAGAAAAGTAGCTGAGTTAAACTGGTTATATGGATCGAAAGCCGATGACACTTTTGATCTGATTTTTGTGGACGACGGTTGTCCAGAGAAAAGCGGTCTAATCGCTTCAGACATTATCGCAAAGGAGGGTTATGGCAATGTCCGGATCCTTTTCCTGGAGCATGCCATAGCCTCAGGGTCACCCATGACCAAAGGGCTCAACTCAACTGAGGACAGCCAAAAGGGCGGAGCCATACAATACGGCCTTTGGGAAGCGATCCATCAACCCCGGAAGCAAACTGAGTTAATCGTCCTCTATACCGATGCCGACCTGTCTACCAACATTGGCCAGGCCGGTCTATTAATTAAACGGCTCTCTAACAACAAGACCATGTGTGTTCTGGGATCGAGGTACGACCCTGGCGGTATCTACTGTACCCCGAAGGGGGCCCAGGGGTTGAGCGACAAAGACAGACTCAGGCTGATCTTTCGCCATTATGTCCGGGCTGAACTGCTGCCCCAGCTTGGCCCGGGAGTTGATACCCAGTGTGGCTTCAAGGCAATCAAGGCCGAGGTTTTGGCTGACACTCTTAAACAAATGGTCGACAAAAGATTTTCCTTCGATATGGAGTTGCTTCTGTTGATCACCCTCAACCACGATCAGGGTGGACGAACAATCGTACAGGCTCCAATAGTCTGGATTGAATCCAACGCTGAGTCCAACTTTTATTGACCCATAGGCATGTTCCGAGGGAATAAAGTGGAATTATCCATTTCCGCTCTGCGCTTTTACACCCTGAATAGAGCAAGACAAGTATATTTTGTTAAAATAGTTGGGTATTTGTTTGCTTTAGAAGTAAAAGAGTACAAGGCTTAACAATATTGCTATTTTCACAGCGAACTTGGATTCAATCAAATATCACCAACTGTAGTATAAACACGAAGAGACAATGGAAAATTTTGTAAAACCAGACACTCTCATCGATCAGGAATACCATGGCAGCATCCTCTTATCTGACCATTATTCAGCTGCCTTGAAACAGAGACTGGCAGAGTGCATCAAATGCTATCGGGCATTTGAGAATACAGGCAGTGCCGCCATGCTCTATATTGCCGCATGGAAGGGCAATGACAAAAGAATCTGGTATGAATATACCGGCAGAGATTTCATTTCTCTCCTTGGATGTGAAGAGCATGAGATTGGTGAAGTTTTTCGTAAAAGTGTAATAGATCGTCGTATATATAAAGATCTGGATGTAGATATCGGTCTTCAAAGACAGGTCAAATCCCACGATGAGATCAGCAACACATGGGAAGAATTGAGGGAAGAAGGAATAAAAACCGGAACAATTGAAGCTGTCTACAAAATTACGATTGGTCAAAACGATACGGCCTGGCTCAAAGACCAGGCAACCATTGAAGTATACGAACAAGACAATATTTACCTGTCTTTGGGGATTTTAACCATCGTTTCCAAAGAAATGGAAGCAGAAGACAAGTTAAAAAAACACCATGATCTTCTTGAAACAATTGTCCAGGAACGTACGGCTGAATTAACAACGCTGAACAGGCAACTTCAACAGGAAATTGAAGAACGTAAACGTACACAGAAAAAACTCAGCCACAGTTACCTGCAATTACAGCAAAGTCTTGATAAAATTGTCAACGCCATGTCTCTCACCCTGGAGGAACGGGATCCTTATACAGCTGGTCATCAAAAACGTACTACCGACCTTTCTCTGGCAATTGCCAGGGAGATGGGGCTTTCCAGGCATGAGATAAAAGGTCTCCAACTGGCGGGATTAATTCACGATATGGGAAAAATATCTGTCCCTGGAGAAATTTTGAGTAAACCTGGATGCCTTAACGATGCAGAACTGCAATTGATTAAAAGACACCCACAGGTAGCCTATGATATTTTAAATAAAATTGATTTTCCCTGGTCCGTAGATCAAATTGTGCTTCAGCACCATGAGAAATTAGATGGCTCAGGTTACCCTCAAGGACTTTCCGGGGGGGAAATTCTCCTGGAATCCAGAATATTATGTGTCGCCGATGTAGTGGAGACCATGGAGACCCATCGTCCCTACAGGCCAAGCCTGGGTAGAGATGCAGCCCTGGAGGAAATCAGTAAAAACAGAGGTATTCTTTATGATCCCGAGGTAGTCGACGCCTGCCTCAAGCTGTTTCAAGAGAAAGGTTTTCAATATTCAACAGACTCTACCGCCTGAAGTGTGTTCCTTGCAGTTCTTATTATTATAACCCCTTGCTCAACCATGACCGATAAAGAAATCATTCTTCGTTTATATGGGAAAATCAGTCCATATAGAAGCAAACTCATAATTGCCATGGTAGCGATGATCTTCGTCGCTGCATTCACCGGTGCCCAAGCATATCTGGTAAAAGATCTGCTTGACAAGATCTTTATGGAGAAGAACCTGTTTTTCCTGAAACTGCTGCCTGTAATTGTCGTCGTTGTTTTTTTCCTTAAAGGCATCGCCTACTACATCTACACATATCTTCTTGAACAGGTCGGCCAGTCGGTGATACGTGATTTCCGCCAGGAGATATTCAATCATATCCAGGAACAGTCCCTCTCCTTTTTCACCAGCATGCCAACAGGGACACTGATGTCACGAATAATTTCTGATGTTACCCTTATGCAGTCAGCAGTTTCAAATGCACTTGTTGCTGTTGTTCGAGATTTTTTCCAGGTGGTGATCCTGCTCGGACTCGTTTTTTATATGAACTGGAAACTTGCAATGTTTTCCTTTATCGTTCTGCCCGTTGCCGTCTATCCCATTGTTAAATTCGGTCGTATTTTCAGAAAACTGAGCACAGCCACACAGGAAGAAACTGCAAATGTATCCAACATTCTCCATGAAACCATAACCGGCAACCGTATTGTAAAAGCCTTCTGCAAAGAACAGTATGAAGGGCAGCGCTTTTGGGATCGGGTATCTACCCTCTACTCGATTACCATAAAAGCTGCCAAATATCGCTGCATGCAGCATCCGCTGATGGAGTATATAGGCGGAGTTGCAATTGCACTGATCATCTGGTTTGGCGGCCGTGATGTTATAGAGGGCAACTCGACTCCCGGTACTTTTTTTGCCTTTCTCACCGCTCTTATAGCCGCCTACGATCCTGTTAAAGGTGTCACCCGAATCAACGCTACTATCCAGCAGGGACTTGCTGCAGCCACCCGGGTATTTGAACTTCTGGATACAGAACCTGAAATTCAAGATAAAGAGAATGCAAGAGAGCTTCCGGAGTTCAGCTCCCTTATTGAATTTAAAAACCTCTCCTTCAGTTATGACAATAAGGTTCAGGTACTGCATAAAATCAACCTGAAAGTCCCTGCAGGTGAGGCTCTGGCAATAGTCGGTCCCAGCGGCGGCGGCAAAACTACACTTACCAATCTGATACCGCGTTTTCTCGACATCAGCGATGGCAATATATTCATTGACGATATTGATATTCGCAATGTCACTTTGAAGTCACTACGCAATCAGGTGGCCATGGTTACCCAGCAGACCATCCTGTTCAATGATACTGTCAGAAACAATATCGCTTATGGGGATCAGGAAGCCACAGATGAAGAGATCAGGGATGCAGCAAGCGCAGCACATGCTCTAGGATTTATAGAAGATCTCCCGGATGGATTTGACACGAGTATCGGCGAAGGAGGAGCACGGTTGTCCGGAGGCCAGCGGCAGCGACTTTCCATTGCCAGAGCGATATTGAAGAATGCACCAATCCTCATCCTGGATGAGGCAACTTCAGACCTGGATACTGAGTAGGAGCGAGAGGTGCAAAAGGCTCTTTAGAACCTGATGAAAAACCGTACACCCTGTGTTATTGCCCACCGGCTCTCCACAATTAAAAATGCAGATCGAATTATTGTGGTAAAAGACGGACTTATTGTAGAGATGGGAACCCACGATGAACTGCTGTCACTGGCGGGTGAGTATGAACTGCTCTACAATATGCAGTA
>JAUVON010000195.1 GCA_030599175.1 Desulfobulbaceae bacterium
AAACCTGTCCATCTCTGCAAAAAAGGCGGGCAGGCTCTCCTCTTCATTAAATACAGGTACTATGATAGTGAGCTCATTGTCCATGGGGTACTTAGTTATCTCTAGTTTTGTATAAAGTTCCAACCCTGTATCGTTAACAGAGAACAGAGGCAAACTCAAGTGATTTTGTCCTCGGCCTGGGTCACATAACCGGCCGGTAAACTGAATGTTTGAATGGGGATATTCTTTGGCTGATCAGTTTTTGACTGCCGGTGCACTGGATTAATCGATTGACAAGTTATCGGCATGCAGGTAATTTCTTTTATTGTCAGGAGGCTATAGTAGATTATCCCTTCATGGACAGTGACCCGGATAGTGGTTTAATATAATAAGGAACCAATAGTTTGAAGAGAAGAACTTTCCTGAAATTTGCAGCTCTTGCCGCTGTCTTGAACCCGATTGAAATTCTAGCTGCTGCTTCAGGTAATCATATTGGAAAAGGGAAAACGCAGCTCCGTCAGTTGAAAGTTCATCCCCTCGAACTACCGGCTATGTCTCCCCCTGTCACGAAAGATGCACATGTCAAGGATTATCTGACCAAAGTCCGTCATCCAAATACTCCTCATAAAGACGATATCATATTAGAGCCGGATCAGTTTCAGTTGCTGATGTCGGTGGTGGAGAGATTTGATAAGATTCAAACCCATGCTGGGCATGGGAATTTTTGTGTTCTCGGGTTTGAGGATGCACTTCTTCTCGGCAAGTACCATCCGGAGATTGGAAGTTTTACACCAAAGGAACTGGATTTTCTGGAAATCATCTATCACCAGGATGCACGGGATTATGGTTTTAAAGGGGAGAAACAGCTTGTTACGTTGAATCAGACTATCAGCAGGAAGGATCTCTTTAAAGTTCCCGATAGTGGCAATTATCTCTTCAAGGGAGAATCTCTGGAGAAATATAAAAGAGTCAAAAAGAATCTGGGAGCAGACCTTGTCCTGACCTCTGGAATACGGGGAATACCCAAACAATGCTATCTTTTTTTAAACAAGGCATACCGACATGGCGGCAACCTGTCTCTGGCTTCCCGCTCCCTGGCGCCGCCGGGTTATTCATATCATGCGACGGGGGATTTTGACGTTGGACAGAAGGGTTTTGGTGGAGGTAATTTTTCTGAAAAATTTACCACTACACCCGTTTTCAGGATGCTTGCCAGCGAGGGGTTTGTAGAATATCGCTACAAGCGTGACAATATGCTTGGGGTGCGGTATGAGCCTTGGCATGTGAAATTGTGATGGTGTCGTAAAAACTCTTCATCTACTTCGTTGCTGCAAATGTTCTATCATTACAACGTACCCTAGTACGCTGAAATAATAGAAAATTTGCGCGCCTCGCATATGAAGTTTTTTACTTAACCATCTAATATTTAGGGTTTTTGCGAGATTATCAATTGTGACTTGCTAACCAATCCACCATTTCATTTCAAAAAAGTTTTATAGTCCGTTCGCTATTTTTTTCCGCCCTCCCCTTCTCTTTTCATCATGATATAGAGTACTATTGCCATATGGTTGGCTTTTAAAATTGCAACAATGAGGTAGAGTAAGTAGAATTGCTGGTTCACCTGTAATCAGAATGGCAAGGCAGCAAGACCCATAAGGAATGTCCGAACTGTTTTTTGCGAGATTATCAAATATGTATAGGTCACTGTATAATTTAAAGAGCAAACCATTTGAACTTGAGCCGGATCCTTCTTTTCTCTGGCTCGGTGAACGACACAAAGAAACCCTTTTCTTCCTCCGTTACGGCATACTTGACAATATGGGGTTTCTTCTTCTGGAAGGCGACAAAGGAACAGGGAAAACCACTCTTATCAACGGGTTAGCCAGGGGACTCAAAAGTGATGTGGAATGGGCTGTAATTTCCGGTTCCAGCCATGAACAACTCGATTTTTACAATGAAATCGTAACAGGATTTGGAATAGACACACAGTTTACTTCCAAGGTAGAGTTTTTTATTCAGTTCAGTCATTTTTTGCATAAGGCCCATGGCGAAAATAAAAAAGTGGTGTTGTTCGTTGATGACTGTCATTTGCTGAGTCAGGAGATCCTGGATGAGTTGCGTCTGCTTTCAAATATTGAGAAGGGTGATGCAAAACTTATAGATATATTCTTTGTCGGCCAACCGGAGTTTACTGAGATGTTGGCTGTGCCCTACAACCACTCTATTCGGCAGCAACTGGCACTTAAGGCAAAGCTTGTTCCCTTCGGCGCAAATGAGACCGGGCATTATATTCGGCACAGGCTGAAAGTCTCGGGGGCTGTGGAGGAGATTTTTACCTCTCGGGCAGTCCAGTTGATTCATGACTATTCCCAGGGAGTGGCACTGGAGATAAACGTCATCTGTGAGCGTGCTCTCCAGGCTGGCTCTGCCCAGGGCAAAAAAAATATTGATGACAAACTGGTAGAGGAATGTATTCAGGAATTGCACAATCCGGTAAAACCGGATCAGGATGATGCTGAATCACCTTCAGTGGGGGAAAAACAGGCTGAGTTATCCGGGGAGGTTGATGATCAATCTGTCTCTGCCGCTGTTCTGAATGCAAGATCACGGAGTTGGATACCCTATACATTAGCTTTTTTGGCCTGCATCGGTTTTGGTTTCTATTTCTTTTCGCTAAAAAATGAGATCCCTGTTATTGCTGAAACTGACAGTGGTGGTATCGGGCAGGAAAATGTTGTTGCTGTAGTGCCGGAAGTGGTGGAGTCACAGGAACCAGATGTTAAGAAGGATGTTTCCATCGCTGAGCCTGAATCTTTAAATACACCATTGAGCAGAGAACAGATTGATCCTCCGGTGGTTCAGGTAGTTGAGGCGGTCGAAACGATTGAGATCCCGGTAGCTCAGGTGGTTGAGAAGACAGAAACGGTGGAAACTCCGGGGGTTCAGGTAGTTGAGGAGACAGAAACAGTTGAGACCCCAGTGGTTCAGGTGATTGAGGGGACGGAAACGATAGAGACTCCGATGATCCCGGTGGTTGAGAAGACGGAAACGATTGATCCTCAAGTGGTTCAGGTAATTGCGGAGACAGAAAAGGTTGAGGATGTTGCCCCGGTAATTCAGGGGGAGGTCGATGAAACTGCAGACAAAACGGTTGCTGTAGAGGAAGAGAAAAAGGAGCTCGATCAGGCTGTCGAGCAGCCTGGAATCTATAAGCCTCCTCCCTTGCCTCCCATGGAGCCGGAAAAAGTCTTTCTCGGATTACAGCCCAATACACTAAAGTTAACCCGGAAGGCAAATGTAATTTTTGCAAGATTCGTTGAGACTCTGTTGCAGTATCCGGATGCAAAGGTGCTGGTAAAAGGCTATGTCTCTTCAGACAATGACACCCTTGAGAATATGAAATTGTCAGAGGAACGTGCTGTAAGTGTCCAGCAATTGCTGATAAAACGCGGTATGGCTGCGCTGCAGATCGAAGTTAAAGGAATGGGTATTCAGGATCCGATCGCCACTAACAGCACGAGGGCTGGAAGGCTGAAAAATCGACGCGTCGAAATCGAAGTTATTGACGACGGTGTTTGATTCTGGAGTGCGCTGCCGCAACCATGCGTAGTTTTTCCTCCAAAAGAGTATAGTTCTGTTTCAGATCATGATGTGAACGGATGTGACTGCCACCGTTTTGCCCAAAGTTGCTTCTCAGTTCCCTATCACAAAGAAGGCGATCGATGTTTTCGGTAAAACCGGCCTGCTCATCAGCAGATGAAAGAAGACCGGTCTGGTTGTGGATGATCGCTTCGCCCCCTCCCCAGTCATTATAGGCCACCACAGGAAGATTGCAGGACTGAGCCTCCAGGTAGACCATGCCGAGAGATTCCTCAATACCTGGAAAGGCAAATATGTCCGCTGCACTGTAGTAACGATGCATCTCATTTCTTGGAATTTTTCCAAGGAATCTAACCTTTCCCGGGAGAAGTTCTTCAGCGCTCTTTTTAAGTTTATTACGGCATGCGCCGTCACCTCCAATCCAGAGACAGAAATCTCTCCCCCTGTCTGTAAGTTGAGCGCAGGACTTGATAACCTGCATTATCCCCTCAGTTTTGACTCCCGGACGGAACATGGCGGCGGTCATGATGACCAATCTGTCTTCGCGGTTCCACTTCTTTCGCAAAGTGTTTCGTGATTCCGGGGAAAAGACAAAGTCATCAGGGTTAATTCCCGGCGCAACATAAGTGAGACGATCTTCTGAAATAATTCTTTGAAGATTCTTGAAGTCTCTTTTTTTATTGGTGATGATCTGGGCGGCAGATTGGAGCACTTTCCTGTTGAGAAGAAAACCCGGCAGAGTCTTGAGTCTTTTGCGTCGTTTGGTTGAATAGATGCCCTGGAAGATGACATAGGGAGTATCGAGAGCTCTGCTGCAGGAGGAGCCGAGCAGGTCCGGTGCTTTATAATAGGAATGATAGCTCAGCCATAAATCCGGTTTTTTGTCCCGATATTTTTTAATAATCCGTCTCTTTTCAGCAATGTATTGGGGCCAGATTTGTGGTCGGTAATAGATCCACCGGCACCGCAACCTGCTGGCAAGCTCGATGGCATATTTTTTTTCCGACAGGTGATTGAACAGTTCTGTCCCTGTCACCAGGTCTCCTGATGGGTTTTTATGTCCCATAGGCTTGAAAGGCATATAGTAGGCAATTTTCATTTTATATCCGCTATGCGTTGAATGGAGCTGAAGAACTCATTGCATTGTGACAGAAAACCAAATATTCTCATTTTTTTCATGCATTTTCTGATGAAGGCGCTTCTCCCGTTTGTCGGGGGCAGATTTCTCCCTTAAACAGGATCCTCCAATAGCGGAGTGGTATCGTGACAACTCCCAGATTAGATATTCTCATCTATGCCCATGACGGCCGTGGACTTGGGCATGCTGGCCGCAGTATTGGAATCGGCATGGCTCTTCGTCGGCTCTACCCGCATTTGAAAGTTCTATTTGTTTCAGGCTGCAGGCAGTCTCAGGAACTGATCGGCCCGGCTCCACTTGACTGGTTAAAGCTTCCGGCATACGAAACTAAAGTGGAAGACGGCAGATCAACAGGGATTACGGGCCGGTCTATGTTTGCTGATAAAGAGCTGGGAGTTGTCAGGGCGGAGGAACTGGAACATCTGGTAACCTTATATCGACCGCGACTGGTTCTTGTGGATCACACCCCACAGGGAAAACACAAAGAACTTGTGAAAGCCCTGGCCATAAGTCGGAATGTCGGTACTCGCTGGATTCTTGGTGTTCGGGGTGTTATGGGGGCTGTGTCCCAGGCCGGATCTGACCTGGCGGGAAATCTGTTTCGGCAATATTTTTCTGAGTTGCTCTGGTATGGAGATAGGGGAGTGCTTGGAGATGTACATATTGAGCAGCTCCGGCAACAGTATGGGGCAGCACCCCAGGAGTGTGGCTATGTTTCAAGGCTGGCAGAGCTTGATTTCTGGCGGCTTGACGAGTCTGGTTCGGATGAGAGGCTGGCCGGGACTGTTTCTGTACCCTGGCTGGGTGAAAAATCGCTGCATTTTCTTGAGCAGCTTGCCTGCGGTCTGGCAACTATCCCTCAGGATTTTGGTAAGTTGCGTCTTTTCCTTGATACCGGCGAGTCCCCGGAGGTTAAAAAGAAGGTATCTGGTATGTTTGCCGGACTTAGTCATTGTCGCTTGGAGCTACCGGGGTTGAGGTATGTTGATGCCCTGCTCTGTTCACAGACAGCGGTGATTTACGGAGGCTATAACTCTCTTATG
>JAUVON010000211.1 GCA_030599175.1 Desulfobulbaceae bacterium
CTAGCCCATCTCCAGTTCCAGGATAGGCAGGAGACTGATCTCTCTTAAAAGCGATCCGTCCTTTTGCAGTCAGAAGGTCATAAAATTCATTAAGCTGATCCTCAGTCTCAACTTCTTCGACTTCAAGCTGTTCAAATCTGCAGTTGCAGTTACTCAACTGCCCTTCACACCAGGGGCACACCTCAACACTACAACCCAGTAGATGGAACTCCCCTTCCGCTACACCACAGGCGGAACAAATCGATGATCTTTCTTTTCTGGACCCTCTAAAATCTTTAAGTTCACCCACTTCTCTACATTTTTCGAGAAAAGCCGCCTGGGACTTAAAATTGAAATGCGAAAGTAGTTGTTCGTTGACTTCACTACCATATTCTCCAAGGAAGACTATCGTTTCATCAGACACAGCATAGAGATATGCATTGCTCTCTGTTATCGCCACCAGGAGAAAAACACCCTGCCTGGTCATGAGCGTTGCAATCCGGACGATTCCCTCTTCACGTGCCTCTGGCAGAGTAGAATAATATTCCCGTAACAGTGCTAAAATCAACCTGTCCTGTTTATGCTGATCTGCAAATGACAGTGCACGAGGCTGATCGCCCTCAGGAACTGCATATCTGATATACAGCCTTATTTCTTCAAGCCATTTTTCCAGACTATTTTCTTTTGACATCGTATTCCTTAATCAGAAATATTATCGGTTTTCTCCTTGCCATTCCCATCTGTACTCATTTGCGCACACCCTAACCACGACAAACAGGAAAAGCTCTGGGTAAGTGGCTTTTACGAGTTTATCAAAAATGATGGTCTCGTAAAAACTAAAATATTTTGCCATTTCGTCATTCCCGCGCAGGTGGGAGATAAGCGAAGACTTCGATCCAGTCATTTCAATACGTTCTGGATTCCCGCCTGCGCGGGAATGACGGAGCAGAGAGCTTTTTACGACGCCATCAAAGATGAATTGCTGTAAGAACATACTTGTGTTACAGTGTATCACTGCAATTCACCTTGTATACATTCCTTCCGGTACAACTCTCAAATCTCCATGGCAGGCCTTCTGTAATATATTACAGTCTTACGTCAATTCGCGCATTATTTCAGGCCACCGGAAATTAAATAAAATGAACTGTGTGTTCCAACCAGGAATCACCGTTTCAAAAACCATGAGGTATCACCATGTCTGAACATATCGCCAAACTCATCATTGATGACATAACCTACGAACTGCCAATCATTAAAGGTACATCAGATGACAGGGCAATCGACATTCAACAGCTATTAAAAAAAACCGGCCTCATAACCCTTGACAGCGGTTATATGAATACTGGAGCCTGCACCTCTTCCATAACTTACCTCGATGGCAAAAAAGGTATTCTCAATTACCGGGGATATCGTATTGAAGATCTTGCCGATAACTGCACCTTCACCGAGGTTGCCTACCTGATAATCCATGGCGAACTGCCCACTTCTGAAGCGATGGAAGCCTTTAAAAACGACATGGTCAGATTCGCTTTACTGCATGAAGATATGATCCATTTTTTTGATAGCTATCCATCAACCGCATCACCAATGTCCATTCTCTCAACAACGGTAAATGCTCTCCATAACTACTACCCGGAGATGGATATAGATGATGACCCCTACGGCGGCTACACGGCGACAGCAGCTCGCCTGCTATCGAAAACGAGAACTATCGCAGCATTTTCCTATAAGAAAAGCGTAGGACAACCACTTGTGTACCCGAGTCCAAAACTGGATTATTGTGGAAATTTCCTCAATATGATGTTTGACCGCCCCAATCTTCCCTATGAAATTATGCCTGAGGTTGTCTCTGCCCTTAACAAGCTTCTGATCCTTCACGCGGATCATGAGCAAAACTGCTCAACATCAACTGTTCGTCTCGTCGGCAGTTCAGGCGCCAACCTCTACGCCTCTATTTCTGCCGGTGTCAGCGCTCTCTGGGGCCCGTTGCATGGAGGAGCGAACCAGGCTGTAATTGAAATGCTCGAGGGCATTTACGCAGATGATAAAGACTTTGAAAAATATATCGACAAGGCCAAGGACAAGAACGATCCATATCGATTGACAGGGTTCGGCCACCGGGTCTATAAAACCTTCGACCCCCGGGCAAGAATAATTAAAGATGCCTGTGATAAAATTTTCGAGCAGCTGAACGTAGTTGATCCCCTTCTTGATATTGCCAAAGAGCTGGAGGAAAGGGTCAGCAACGATGAGTATTTTCTTAAAAGAAATCTCTATCCGAACGTCGATTTTTACAGTGGAATTATCTATCGGGCCATGGGGATACCGACAAATATGTTCCCGGTCATGTTTGCTCTTGGACGAATGCCCGGCTGGATAGCCCAATGGACTGAAATGAAAGAGGACAGGTCAAGAATCGGCCGGCCCCGCCAAATTTATACAGGCCATGCTGAGAGAGACTTTGTAGCTATGAAAGACAGGGGCTAATGCTTTTTGGCTAAACTGGTGCCTACTTCAAAATTAACGACAAGCGGCACATTGAGCTCAAAAGCATTTTCCATGGCATCCTGGATAATCGGCTGACTCTTCTCCAGCTCACTTTCAGGCAGTTCAAAAACCAGCTCATCGTGAATCTGCAGCAGCATCCTGGCCGACAGACGGTTGCGCTTAACTGCCATCTCGCAGTCTATCATTGCCAGTTTGATAATATCAGCCGCTGAGCCCTGTATCGGTGTGTTGATTGCCATACGTTCAGCAAGCTGCCTCCTGACCCTGTTTTTGGCATGGATCTCAGGAACACTCCTGCGCCGGTTAAGTACGGTCGTCACATAACCAAGTTCTCTTGTCTGCTCAACAATGGCTGTCATAAATTCCTCGACACCTGAATATAACCTGAAATAGCGGTCAATGAATCTTTGCGCTTCCTTCCTGCTTATTTCCAGCTGATTCGAAAGACCGAAGCTGCTCATGCCATAAACAATTCCGAAGTTGATACTCTTCGCGACGCGCCGCATATCCGAGGTCACAAGAAGCTCTGATATGCCAAATATTTCAGCGGCCGTTCTGGCATGGATATCGGCCCCGGCTATAAATGCATCCATCAGAGCCTTATCCTTTGAATAGTGAGCCAGTACCCGCAGATCAATCTGCGAATAGTCAGCAGAGAGGAAGATCAGCCCCTCACCGGGAACAAAGGCTTCACGGATTCTGTTCCCTTCCTCTGTTCGTATGGGGATATTCTGCAGGTTCGGATCACTGCTGGACAATCGACCTGTTGCTGTTACCGCCTGATTAAACGAGGTATGGATTCTCCCCGTTACAGGATCTTTCAGTTTGCTCAACTTTGCCACATAGGTGGATTGCAGCTTTGCCAATGTCCTGTACTGCAGCATTTTTTCAGGCAGAGGGTGTTTCCCTGCCAGTTTTTCAAGAACCTTGACATCCGTTGAGTACCCGGTTTTTGTCTTTCTCCCATGAGGGAGTTGCAATTCCACAAAGAGAACCTGTCCGACCTGCTTGGGTGAATTAATGTTGAACTCATGCCCGGCAAGGGTGTAGATATCTTTTTCAAGCAGGATCAGTTTTTCTGTAAACTCGCGGGACAATTTCTGAAGCACAGTGTCATCAATGCAGATTCCGGCAACTTCCATTTCTGAAAGTATTGAAACAATGGGCATTTCAACGTTATAAAAGAGTTCGGCCAACTGTTTTTCTGCAAGAAGAGGTTCAAAATCCTGCCAGAGCAGAAGAGCGCCATACACATCTTCACAACTGTACAGAGCGGCTGCATCAATATCAACATAGGCAAAACAGCCCTCCCGTTTATCCCCTGAAACGACTTCATCAAAGGACGTCAAACAGACACCTCTCTCCCGACAAAGATCATCAAGTTTCAAGGATCGTCCACCACTTTCCGTTAAGTACGCAGCTATGAGGGTGTCAAAGAGGTTCCCGCCAAGCTCAAGGGACCACTGCTGTCTGAGCACCGTGATATCATACTTCAGATTATGTCCTATCTTTTGTACGCTTTTAGAAGTAAGAAACGGCTCCAGAGCATCCCGAACTGTTTCCGCAGGTAACTGGTCTTTACATAACTCACCATGTTCATCAAGATGGCCGACAGGAATATACCACGCCCGCTTTAAATCTATGCTGAGAGAAAGACCCACAAGTTTTGCCACCCTGGCGTTCAATGATGTCGTTTCCGTATCAACGGCAAGAATTTCACTCTCCTTGAGCGCTGCCACAAGCTCGGCTAACTGCCCGGCTGTCCGTACAGCTGCAAACCCGCCTGTCGGTACCGGTTTGGCAGTATCAATCCCTTTCAGCAGACTGGAGAATTCAAGCTCTCCATACATATCAGCAAGTTGTTCATCGTCCGCTACTCCCAGTTGATAATCCGCCAGGGAAAGCGGTACTTCAACATCAGTTTTGAGCCTGATCAGGTCTCTGGAGAGATAGGCCAGGGTTCGACCGGCAATAATCTTCTCTTTCATCTTCGATTTTTTCATGGAATCTATGTTTTTATAAATTCCATCAAGAGATCCATACTCATGGATCAACTTTTCAGCAGTTTTCTTCCCAACCCCCATCACTCCGGGTATATTATCCGCACTGTCCCCGATCAGGGCAAAGGTATCCAGAAGCTGCGTCATTGATACCTTGTATTTTTCCTCAACCTCAACGGGAGTCATGATCTTATCGTTCATGGGATCCCACATGACAACGCCGTCTCCTACAAGCTGCAGAAGATCTTTATCCCCCGAGACAATGATAACCTTATGTCCAAGCTGCTTTAACAGCAGGGTGGCTGAGGCAATCAGATCATCTGCTTCCACTCCTGCTTTCTTCAAAAAAGGTATCCCTGCCGCCTCCACATATTTTTTTATATACGGAATCTGAAGGGAAAGATCCTCCGGCATCGGGGGGCGGTTAGCCTTGTATTCTGCATATAATTCATGACGGAAAACATCTCCTTTGCTGTCAAAAACAACAGCCAGATATTCTGGTTCTTTTTCACGTACAAGTCTCTTAACAATATTGATGAACCCCAGTACTGCATGGGTTGGAAATCCTTTACTGTTGGAGAGTGGTGCTATCGCGTGATATGCCCGGTATATATAGGCACTGCCGTCAATCAGATAGATTTCTTCTTTCACAATTTTCCTGCTCCCAGAGTCCAACCCGTCAAAACCGAACCCTGTTAAGTATTTCTGTTGAAGAATCCTTTATATGTGATGGTGTCGTAAAACACCCCCTATTTCGTCATTCCCGCGCAGGCGGGAATCCAGTCATTTCAACACGTTCTGGATTCCCGCCTGCGCGGGAATGACGGAATGGTGCAAAATTTGATTTTTTGCGAATTTATTATATGTCAGGATTAAACAAAAAGCCCTGAGTGCAAAACA
>JAUVON010000321.1 GCA_030599175.1 Desulfobulbaceae bacterium
GCAGGAAAATCAGTTATCACCATTGAGGGTTTTCCTGAAAAAGTACGACGTACTCTCGGGCGGGCCTTTGTGGCAAAAGGTGCGGTGCAGTGTGGTTTTTGCACACCGGGTATTATATCTAGAACAAAAATATTGCTGGAGAACAACCCCGACCCCAGTCGCGCGGATGTCATCAAAGCTTTACAGGTCAATGTTTGCAGGTGCACCGGTTATGTGAAAATTATCGATGCCATTCTGCTGGCTGCTAAAGCCCTGCGGGATAACCTTGAGGTTGATTGGGAAAAACATACCGGTATCGGTTACTCCTATCCAAAAGTTGCGTCATACGAAAAAGCATTGGGCACCGGCCCCTACGTGGCTGATATGAAACTTGAAGGAATGTGTCACGGGGCTCTGAAATTCAGCGAGCATCCCCGTGCTGTTGTCCGGCGCATCGATGTGTCGGTTGCTGAGAAAATTGATGGCGTGATTCGGGTATTTACAGGTACTGATATCCCTGGAAAACGCTACCAGGGCATTTCGGTTAAAGACTGGCCCATGATGGTGCTTGAAGGTGAGACTACCAGGTGCATTGCGGACGTATTTGCCTGTGTGGTGGCCGAAAGTGAACAAATTGCCCGTCTGGCAGTCGAAGAGATTCAAGTAGAATACGAGGTTCTTGATCCGCTTACGGAAATGACCGAAGCAAAAGACTCCCCTGTGCTGATTCATAATAGTGGTAATCTACTCAAAGAGACAGTTGTCTGCCGCGGGGAAGCCGTAGACGATGTTTTTGATCGCTCTGCCCATATGGTTGAGGGTGAGTTTGAAACTCCCTTTGCGGAACACGCCTTTTTGGAACCTGAGGCCTCTATTGCCCAGCCTGATGGTAAAGGTGGTCTAACCATTTTTTCCCAGGGTCAGGCACTTTTTAAAGATCGCGGTCAAATCAGTTCTGCACTGAATCTGTATGCAGAGCAGGTTGATGTGGTCTGCATATCGGCCGGGGGTGCTTTCGGTGGAAAAACAGACATCACAGTTCAGCACCATGCAGCCCTTGCTGCCATGGTGCTCCAGCGTCCGGTCAAAGTGCGGCTGAGTCGTCCTGAATCCCTGCGCATGCACCCCAAACGGCACCGGATGAAGTTAAGCTACAAGCTGGCCTGTGACGAAAACGGCTTGCTCACCGCTCTTCGGGCAAAAATCATCGGGGATACCGGCGGCTATGCCTCGGTGGGAGGAGCAGTTGTCTCCCGAACCGGGACCCATGCTGCGGCTGCTTACCATATCCCGAATGTGGATGTAATTGCCAGTGCCTACTATACCAACAATCCCCCCGCCGGAGCCTTTCGCGGCTTTGGTGTAACCCAGTCTAATTTTGCCATGGAAAGCATGGTCGACGAACTTTGCACTAAGGGAGGTTTTGACCGGTGGCAGTTTCGTTACGATAATGCCCTCGACACCGGTCGCATGACTACCACCGGTCACATTCTAAAAGATAGTGTTGGACTGCGTCAATGTCTGGAAGAAGTAAAAGATTGTTTCAATAACGCCAGGTACGCTGGAATCGCATGTGCCATCAAGAATTGCGGTATCGGAAACGGTATAGTAGAGGGCAGTGAAACCCGGCTCAAAATTGTCGATCCCGACAGAATCGAACTCTACCATGGCTGGAGTGAAATGGGCCAGGGCATCGACACCGTGGCACGGCAAATGCTGGCTGAAGTGTGTGAATTGGACGATTTAATAGCAATTGATGTCAAATCCTCAACCAACGGCGGTGCCAAGGGTGGCACCACAGCAGCAAGCAGAGGTACTTCACTGCTTGGCAATTCAACAATTAAGGCGGCAGAAAAGCTAAAAGCTGATCTGCAGGACCAGTCTCTTGATGATCTGGTTGGCAACGAATATTTCGGTAGCTACCTTGTAGACTGGACCACCAGCCATGACGTGAACTGTGAGGTTATCAGTCACTTCTCCTATGGCTATGCCGTTCATATAGCCATCTTGGATGAGACCGGGAAACTGCAAAGTATCCATGCGGCCCATGATGTCGGCAGGGTTATTAACCCGATTTTATTCGAAGGACAGGTCGAAGGCGGGGTGGTCATGGGGATGGGATATGCACTGAGTGAGAACTATCCGTTAAAAGACGGCAAACTTACCTCGAACCGAATGTCCAAATTAGGCCTCCTGAAGGCAAAGGACATTCCTGAGATCAAGGTTATCGGTGTGGAGTATCCCGATGAGGCTGGTCCTTTTGGTGCCAAAGGAGTGGGAGAGATCGGTTCAATTCCTACGACTGCGGCCATAGCCAACAGTTATTGCCGATTTGACGGTATACGCCGCTACTCACTACCTCTGTCACCACTAAAGAAGAAATAGTGGAAAACCAACTTATGGAAGTGCGGAATCAACAAATACTGAACTGTTTGCAACAGGGACAATCATTTGCGGTGGCCACCATCATGAGTCAGAGCGGCTCGACACCAGGAACATCGGGAAGCAAGATGATCGTAAAACAGGATCGAACAGTCTGCGGCACCATTGGTGGAGGAGTCGTGGAGGCAAGAGTTATTGGCGCTTACCCATCAACGAAGCCGCTCCCCAAATTTCTCCATGCGTCTAAACAAACTTTCGGCCCGTTTTGCCATATATGGGGAGATGGGGTAACCGGAGTGCTGCAAAGCCTTGGCTGTCCAGACGTTACAGGTTTTGGGCAGATAGTACTTTTCATGGGCCCGATAAAAGTGGCTGTCCCCATATAAGCCGGGTCCAAGCTTTTCAATTTTCCCGTGCTGACTATAGTCAAAACTGTTGCTGATGAACTCACACAGCATCAAAAAATTTTGGTCTGTCAGAGACAGTCTGATCACATCACAGATTGGGAAATAATCCATAACCTGTCCGTTAAAACCAACCACATGCATAACGCTGGCAGATGGCAGCAAGGCGGCCTTTAAAAGAATGCCGACTTTAAACTCAGTGCTTTTAAAAAAATCCTCATCCCCCCAGCTCAGCTCAAAGTACTCATACTCGTCATAAAATCGGCGGACCGGCAAAAGGTGCTCGGGGATTGCAGCAGCAGGAATGACTATACCTGTATGCCAGCCATGACCAACAAGATATAGTGTGATTTTTTTCTCACTCTCCGGGGAGACCTGCTGAAGCGGAGTACAACCTGCAATTCCTAAAACGAACAAGAACATCAGCATGAACAAGCATAGATTTGACTGTTTCCACACTATTACTCCTCCGCCCGCTCAGGTGGAAAGCCGACTGGAATTACCAGAAGCGGTTCATGCTCTGCCGGCAGATCTAGAACGCGCTGCACCTCCTGATCATCAAAAGCGCCGACCACGACTGTGCCAAGTTCGAGTGCCACAGCCTGAAGCAAAATATTTTCCGATGCGTGCCCCGCCTCAAGCTGAACATAACGCCGGGCCCTCTTGCCGTATTTTTTTGCTGTTCGGCGATAGACTCCGGTTATCACGAAACAGGCAGGGGCTGCGGCTACACATTTTTGGTTCAAGGCAGC
>JAUVON010000041.1 GCA_030599175.1 Desulfobulbaceae bacterium
AGTCATCACCGCCATAGGTTCACCTCTATGCAGCAACTTCACAAGAGGGGTATAAAGCCCCAGGACAAAACCTCCTGCCAGAAAAATAAGATCGCCTTTATTCCACCTCATCTCAAGAAAAGCTGAAAAATCACCCCGGAAGATAACCCACATGGCTCCAACCATTCCGAAGACAAGAGCAATCAATTGTCCTCGTTTTAATCTTTCTCCCACAAGAAAAAAAGCATAAACCCCGGAAATAGAAGGGATCAAGGTGAAAATAACACTGGTGTTCAATGCTGTAGTGTATCTGAGAGAGAGAAACATGCTCCAAAAAAAAATGACCAGGATCCCGCTTATGGCACTGCAACGGAAAAACAGAGCAAGGTTGAAAGTTGCACCGTATTTATAGCGAATCCATGGTGCAAAAACAATTGATGCGATGACAAAACGAACGAGCGTTAAAACTGCCGGATCCAGCTCATCAGTGATTGCAGCCCCTACGATAAACGAGGTGGAAACAAGGGCTGCACATACAACCATCAGCAGGTGGATAAAGAACAAAGAATGGTTGCGGGAAAACATCATCCGCCGAAACGGATCTCCGGTTCAGCTTTAGCCTGCCCCCCCTTCTTTTTCACATGCTCAAGAGTTGCCATAGCTGAAGCAACCATGCCACTTATATCGGTGATATTTCCCGGGATAATCATAGTATTGCTCTCTTTCGCCAGTTTACCAAATGCACCGACATACTGTTTAGCAACTTCCAGGTTGGCTGCTTCCCTGCCCCCCGGGGATGACAGAGCTGCTGCAACCTTCTCTATTCCCTTTGCAGTCGCGTCCGCCACCATAAGAATCTCCTGAGCCTTACCGTCTGCCTCATTGATCCGCTTCGTCTTCTCACCTTCAGAGAGAAAAATGGCCTCTCCACGATCACCCTCCGCCCGGTTGAGAATAGCCTGCTTCTCTCCTTCTGAGCGAGCGATTTCCGCACGCTTCTCTCTTTCCGCCTTCATCTGTTTTTCCATGGCCTCAAGTACAGTTCGCGGCGGCTGAATATCTTTTATTTCATAGCGGAGAACCTTGATTCCCCAGTTGGTGGCTGCCTCATCAAGAGCCATAACAACCTGGCCATTCAGAGTTTCCCGCGCCTCAAAGGTATTATCAAGAGAAATTTTGCCAATGGCCGAACGCAGACTGGTCTGGGCAAGCTGACTGGCTGCAAAGTGATAGTTATCAATACCGTAAGCGGACATTTTTGAGTTCACAACCTGCAGATAAAGAATACCGTCAACCTCCAGGGTGACGTTATCCGCCGTGATACAGGTCTGGGCACTTATATCAATTGGTTCCTCTTTCAGGTTCCGTTTGTATGCAATCTTATCAAAAAACGGGAAAAGGATGTGAAAGCCGGCTGTCAGGGTGGTCCTGTACTTTCCCAACCTTTCCACCACATACTCCGAGCGCTGAGGTACAATCACTGCTGTCTTGAGCAGAACAACGACAACCAGCACTAAAATCAACCCAAGCCCAATCAAATTTTGTTCCATAATTTCTCCTCTCCTTATTAAAGTGTTGTAGCAACTACACCTTTTCAACATGTATGACGAGGCCTTTTTGAGAAATAATAGAAATGATTTCTCCCTCGTCAATTTTTTCATCAGCGGTTGCCTTCCAGAATGTCCCGGAATACTTTATCCTCCCCTCCGCAGGCGGCTCAATTCTACTGCTGACAACACCTCTTTCCCCGGGAGTGACAAGTTGGATATCTTCATCCACCTCCCCCTCTGGAGAGGATTTTAGAAATTTCTTCTGGATTATACTTCGCAATAAAAACAGCGAGGCAAGTGAGGCTATGATAAAAAGTGCCAGCTGCCAGCTGAGACTCAAATGAAAGAGATATGCCCCAAGCGAGGTAAGCAGTGCACCTACACCAAAGAAGAAGAGTATAAAGCCGGGTACTGCAAGTTCGAGAAAAAGCAGCATCACTCCGATAATGAGCCAAAACAACGGCGCTGTCACGATTCCCATATCGCCTCCTGCAGACAAAAAATGAAAAAGAAGATGTGTATTACGTTGACAATCTCGTAAAAACCCCAGTTTCGATGGATAAGTAAAAAGCTTCATATTGGAGGCGTGCAATTTTTCTATTATTACGGCGTACATAAGGTACGTCGTAATGATAGAAAAATTGTAACAACGAACAAGATGAAGACTTTTTACGACACCATCATTACGTTTTTTCTGCGCTAAACAACCGGTGGTACATCACACCCACCAGAATTATAACCATTGGTACTGTCCAGATAAGACCGATCCCAAAAGGGACAGCAGAGACAAACTGGATCAAACCCATAAGAACAAATGCCCCTGCCACTTTCCACCACACCTTGTGAATCGCCTTTCTGGAGACTTCCATGGCCTCCCATGCAGACATCCCTCTGTCCATAATAAGCGGCAGGGTCAGGCTATAACCAACCGTAAGATATAATCCCGGTAAAACAAAAAGGAGCAAGCCTATTGCCACAAATATCAACTGGAGCAGTGTTGCCAGAACAATCTGACCGGCAAAATAAAACCCGTTGAAAATCATCTTCCAGGAGATGCCTTCTCCAGCTACCTTTTTCACCCCTATGTAAAGCAGACCAGCTGTAAAAATAACAGCAACTGCACTGAGGAACAGCTGGATAACACTATCAAATCCCTGGCCAACACCAGTCGTTTCCTCAACCCCCCGGGAAAGTGTCAGAAAAGAAGCCGCCGCCTCTGCGAGAAGCATCACAAGGTACAGAACAGCAATTGCTGCCCAGATCGATGCCTTAGCCCCTTTTGTCTCTTCCCAGGTATCTTTAATTACACCGATTATGGGAAAAATGGGGCCGGCTATGGAGGATTCGGGCTGAGCCAGTTCATTATCAGGTTCTTCCGTTTCACTTTTGTCTGGAGCTATCTCATCGAACCCGAGAACAAGATCAGATAAAACCGGTGGTTCTTCCTGTGTCTCAGGCAATGTTGAAGATTCTACTGGAGAAATCCCCACCTCATCTGATACCGAATTTTTTCGCCAGGAAAAAACGCCAAAGCTGATTTCGCATTTAGGGCACTGTACCATTTTCTCTCTATACGAGTCATCCACAGTACGTTCCGCCCCGCAATGCGGACAGATCAATTTCATCGACAACCTCCAACCAGATTAACCCCGCTCAATGGGATGAGTTGACAACTCATCAAGTTATAAAAGAAATTGAACAAAATCTATAATTTTCGTATTATCAGATAAGACAAACTCGTAAAAACACAAATTCTGCACCATCCCGTCATTCCCGCGCAGGCGGGAATCCAGTCATTTCAACACGTTCTGGATTCCCGCCTGCGCGGGAATGACGAGAAAAGCAGCTGAGGTTCATACGTAATTAGAAAACAGATTAAATGCATTTTTATTATTTCTCTTCCCGGAACTTACAATGGAAAAAATAGTTATCGCTGCAATGGCCAGCAATAGAATTATTGGTCGCGAAAACAAGTTACCCTGGCACATCCCCGAAGAACTCCGCCTTTTCAAACAAACCACCATGGGCTGCCCCATGATAATGGGGAGAAAAACTTTTGAATCATTCCCCGCCCCTCTACCGGGACGGCGGCATATTGTTCTCAGCCGTAACAAAAAATATGAACCCGAGGGCGCTGAAGTGGCGGATTCGCTTGAAGAAGCCTTTGAAATGTGTGGTCAGACCGAAAAAGTCTTCATAATCGGCGGGGCAGACATTTTCGCACAAGCCCTGCATAGAGCTACTGCAATATTTCTGACCGTTCTTGAGCGGGAGGCAGAGGGAGACGTCAGTTTTCCGGAAATTCCCCAAAACGAGTTTCGGGAATTTTCCAGAACAGACCATCCCGAGGGCTCTGAACCGTTCACGGTAATCAAATACGAGAGAACAATCCTCTAGGAGGCTGCAACCATCCCTTTGGCTACTTCCTGTTTTTTCTCTTCTCCAAGAAGTATGCCAAGCATCTCCAGGGCGAACTCAATAGAGGTGCCTGCACCCCTGCTGGTAACACAATTCTGATCATGCACCACAGTTAAGCTGACATGGGCATCATCGCTCAATTTATCTGCAAAAAACGGGTGACAGGTTGCTTTCTTCCCTTTGAGCAAACCATGGTGTTCCAAAACCACTGCAGGGGAGGCACAGACGGCGCCGTACAATCTGTTTTCCCTGTTCTGTTTCTTTAAAATCTCCACCAACACCTTGGAGTCCCTAAGATTCTCCGCCCCGGGAATACCCCCGGGAAGCGCTATCAGGTCATAGGATTCATCAACACAATCCTCAATCAGTTTATCCGCTATAATCCTCACATCATGGGACGACGTTACCTGCAGCTCGCCAACTGATGCCACATCAACTTTGACACCTGCCCGGCGAAAAACATCGACAATACTGAACGCCTCAACTTCTTCAAAACCATCTGCTACGGGGACAAGTACTTTTTTTTCCATTTTTTCCCTCATAATTGATAAACTCGTAAAAACCTCCGTTTCGATGGATAAGTAAAAAGCTTCATATTGGAGGCGTGCAATTTTTCTATTATTTCCTAACTGTCTATGGACTCTCTGGTTCGTGCCTGCTCCTCATCGATGAATTCCTTCATATCCATGACCTGGTCAAACTCCCGGATCTCTTTCTCACTGAGAAGCAGGTCTTTCAGGGCAAAGACCTGGAGGCGGCAGGACTGGCTGAAGAGACGGTTGGCCATCAGCAGGGAGGCAATTTCCAGCTCATCAACGACTCCATCGGCAACCTTCTTCATCACTGTCTGAATAAACCGTTTATCCATCTGTTCGATGTGTACCACGGTTCGCAGCAAACTGCTGTACTGTTCCTGCAGCTCACCAATTTCAAGAAAACGATTGATATCATGGTACAATTCCAACAGACGACGACGGAACAACTTATACTGACGATTTAAATGTTCATTGTCTGAACTATCAAATTCCTCCAGATCACTCCTGAGTCCCTTAATATTCTTTATGGAATTCATGATATTTCGCGAAGCATAGATCATCCGTTCCAATTCCCTGGCCTCGGCTTCTTCGAGCTGGGCATTGAGGAGTTTTACGTAAAACCCGACAATCTCTCCGTGCAGAAGCTTCACATTCGCATAAAAGTCTGGAAGACTGCTCCGCCTGGCCATGTTTGTTTCAAAAGGTGAGCTGTGATCAAAGACTAATTTATTATCGATCCTGAAAGTTCTAAGACTATAGTGCTGACACTCCTCAAAGAGATGAAGGATCTCCTTGCGCAAAGAGGTTATGGCTGCTTCAGGGACTTCAATTGTCGTATCAGTGAGGTAGACGGTAAGGATCTCTTTGCGATCAGGAAAGATCCTGATCAGAAAGCGGGCGAGAATCCCGATAAAGGGGAAGAACACAACCACACCGATAAAGTTGAAAAGGGTGTGAAAGAGGGCCAGGGCCATGACCGCGTTGGTTGTTATATCAATAAATTGAGCTACCATCCAGGCAAGAGGCTGCAGCGCGGCAAAGGCAATAATGCCGGTCCCCAGATTAAAGATGAGATGACTGATGCTCACCCGTTTTTTAGACTGGCTACCTCCAATAGAGCCAAGCAGAACAGTAACCGTGGTACCGACATTGGCACCGATCACCATGGCCACCGAGGTCTCGAAATCGATCAGCCCGCTGTTGAGTCCGGTAAGGACAATAGCAATGGAGGCAGAACTAGACTGCATAAGAGCAGTGATCACAATGCCAAAGAGGAGGTAAAGCCAGAGCCCGTAATCAGCAATAGCGCTGAGATCGATATGCTGTGCATAATCTTCAACACTGGTCTTCATAAAAGCGAGACCGAGAAAGAGAAAACCAAAGCCGATCAGCAGCCTGCTCCCCTGGAAAAGTTTTGAGGACGATCCAAAAACGATAAAAATGAGACCACCCCCTGCGATCAGGGGCAAGGCAAAACTCTCGATCTTCAGCTTAAAACCGAAAACAGCCACAATCCAGGAGGTGAAGGTGGTACCGATATTGGCACCCATCATCACCCCGATCCCGTTTTCCATAGTCATCACCCCGGCTCCGACAAAGGCAAGAACCATGAGAGACACCGCTGAGCTGGACTGGAGAATAGCAGTGATGAAGGAACCGCTGCCGATGGAGCGCAGACGACCGTTGGTATAGTACCTGATCATCCGGCGAAAGGCCTTGCCGGACATGGCCTTGATGGAATCCTCCAGGAGGAACATACCATAGAGGAAAATGGAGAGGCCGGCCAGTAGTTTCCAGAGATCTAGAGAGACATCCATAGACATGAGTGAAGTATTGAGTAATTATCTTTAAGGCAAGCTAACCTTACCTCCAGCGACATCTTGGTAATGATAAAAATGAACCCTACAAAACAGAATTTTAGAAGTCAATAATTTTCGTTACCCGGAGTAACTTACCGAGTTGTCAATATTTTAAGGTCATAAATAAGCAAAACATGACTATCATTGTCAGTTTTATAGTACCAGTTTTTTTGTTAATCCCAGCTTCTTCATATCGGTAAGATACTCCTCTGATCTATCAAGATAAAAGGAGAGTGCTCTGGAAAAGTTTTTCCCGACCAGACCATCAAGAAATACCTGGCTTATTTCACGGTGCCGATTGAGCACCAGCTGTGAGCGATAAAAAACCAACCATTCCTCTTGCGACATCTCCTGGAAAATGATTGTCAGTGCTTTGCGGGCTCTCGGCTGGTACATCCAGAAATACATTAGATCCAGGGCATTGACGATAATAAGCTTTTCCTGCTCTCTAGCCTCGTAATTCAACGTTTCCATCATCATTTTTGGCGATTGCAGCATTTCCAGGACATCTTCTTCAGGAAAGTGGAGGTCTAATCTGGAAAAAACTGCGAATAGCTGCGAAATCTTAGTTCGATATGCCGTAAGTTGTGCTCTGATATTTGCTTGTCGATCGACTAGTCCTTCAATGACTGCAGCAACACAATCTGATGCAAATTTGGAGATGATGGCTGCCCACTTCTGTAAAACCCCTGACACGTCAGGAACTCCGGCTAACTGGAGAATCATGCCAATCATCGAATTAAGCACAATAGCCAGGGGAATTGCCAGAATAGAGCGGAAGAAATTACCCACCGCTGCCGTTCTGGGCAGACCACGAAAAGTATTGTGCCCGGAAATATAAATACCGTTGGCAAGCCCCATTACCGAATAGAGAAGAATTGGGCTGGTAGCTGTAGTAATGCCGAAGGTATGGTCAAGAAGTAATGTTTTGACAAAGTAATCAAGGAGTGGGACTGAAAAACCAGTATAAAGCAGGGAATCAGCTATACGGCTCCAGCTGACCAGGGAATTCCACGGCAACAAAGGGGAGCGCCGCAAACCACCACCGCCTAAAACTGACTGAATGATATTTCGAGATCCGGTAATGCCAAACCAGATGAAGGCCCCCATATAGGCAAGCAGCCACCAATCTTTAGTCAGGCTGAAGGTGAGAAAGGCCGGCACAAAGCCCAAAAACACCTTCAGAGTATTTTTCAAGTTGGTATTCAGGTATTTCCAGGAATGTACGAATGGTACCTCCTCTCTCTTTGAAGTAAACTCATTCCTGGCCTCACCGTTTTGGCCCAATCCCCCAAGGGTAGCGATGTTCCCCGACGTACTCGGATGGATCATCAAACCGTCGAGACTCCAGTCGTGCCATCGTCTGCACCCTGAATTCTTCAAAAACGGCACCATTTTCAGAAGATTGTTTTTGCCGGATATCTTCGGACGATCATGACAGCAGGTATGAGAATTTCGAGTTAGCAGGGCAGTTGCTGGTATGAGAGACCGTTTCTTTCCAGCAATTTCTTTATATACCGCTTTTCTTGCTCTGGTAGGTAGAGTGTCGAGTACCACCATACCCATGCCATATTGGTGTTCGGCTTGCCCGGTTGATCCCGAACCGATACGCGAGCCAAGAGTACGTTTTTTGTAGTAGCCATGGAATGCTTCAAGGTGATAGAGAATATCCATCAGTTGCTGTTTTCTTTCCAGCATCTGCTGAAATTTTTGATCGACCTTTTCTCTTGCTTTGTGCTGGGCGGGCAATAGTTCGACATGTTTCTCTAACTGGAGACGTTGTTCTTCGTATTCCCAGACAATGGCTCTAATTACTCTTTTAAGACTGATAACATTATCATCATTGAGAGCTTTCTGGAGTCCACTTATCAGACGATAATGTTGTTCAGGACTCTTGAGATCAACGGATTCTCCGGCAACATCTCCAAGGTCGGGGGAGATGCTGGAGGTTATACCGTGGGTCGCATTTTTAAGATTATAGACCTCAATATGGGTTATCATGCCTTTGCAGGTATAGAGTAGTTCAAGAGTATCCTGGATGGACAAATTGCTGAGATTGAGGGTGAATTTTGAACTCGAATGTAAAGACAGTAATCTGCCCATTAGGGCATCGGGAGAGAGTTTGAGCAGATCTGGAAGATCAGGGCTTTCCTTAGGTTTGGTTGGATCATGAATATCTGGATTGCGGGATGGCAGCAAGAACTCCTCGATAATGGTTTCAACACCGACATTTTGAAGACGATCAATACGCTGACTCTGCTGTTGTTCTTTTTCTTCTGAGACTCCTTTTTGATTTTCTGAAAACTCAGCCACTTTTTTTCTTAAATGAGTGACAAGTGCAATGCGAATAAAACTGGCCAAATGCAATAGCGACGGCTGGCCGGCGCCGACAAAATGGAGAAATTTGTCGCGCTGCAAAGGCTCCAGTGATATTCCCAGCTCTTCGTTGAGATCTTTGCGATACCGGCGGTTAAAGACTTTCAAAACATCAAAAACATACTTTTGCTGGTAAAGAGAAACCTTGCGCCCCTCGCCCATCAGCTTCACAACCGCCTCATCCTCAAGAAATTTAAGAAAGGCCCGATTATTGTTAAACCCATGGGGTTCCCATGTAAAACGAACATATTTGTCGCGGAAATGCGCCGACATCTCAATCCCAACTTGAACCCGGACATTGAGAGCAGCACTGGCCTCTATCAGTTCTTCAATCACCTCCGAACTAACGTAGTTGTAATAGACAACCGTCAAATTCCTGATACCTTTAATCCAGGCATCCATTACCAGATGAGTAGGCGACTTCCTTCCTTTAGTGTTGGCATCGTGAACATGGTCATCAAACGTAAACTGGTTCCACTCCTCCGGCATTTCAAGCAGATGATATTTTGCCAACTCCGCTCTCACCCGTCGAGGATTTCCTGTGAAAACCATCCGGAAGTCATGGGCCAGTTTAAGTTGGCATATTTCATTATCACGACAACGCAGCAGATCTTTCATGATCTGCACCAGGATCCTCGCTGTATTCTGCTGGTAGAATGTGGTTGAGGAAAGAAAAACCTCATCACGAAGAGAACGTAATGCTTTTATACGATCACTGGCAGTCCCCTGTTCAAAAGAACCGAGCAGACTGGCAGTCGCATAAGCAATCCGTAACGCCTGGGGTGCCGCCATTTCTTTGATACCATGCGGATGCATATGTTCAACAAGCAGAGAACGCAAGTTCTGGGATTGACTGCCTCTTTCCCAGACATCTTTGACTATGCGGAGGAGCTGGTAGTCGTTTTTATCGAAAAAAATTGCGGCTGGTTTATTTTTCATCGTCATGGACAGAATCAGGAGAAAAGGCCATCTATTGATACACTCTACCTCCATTTATCGTATTATGTTTTGTGATCTCCTACAACACAATATGAAAAAAAAGGTACATATCCTTGTCAGTGTAAAAAACCTGGAAATATTTTAAAAAGCTTTAAACTATTCGAGTACTCTAGAGATCCATTTTAAGATAGTATCGCCAGGTGAAAAATAAGAAGAGTACCCTGGTTGAGAATAAGAGGTGCCGGTATAAGAACCACCAGCCAGACAAAGGGACGATTTAAACGAGGAAATTGTCTCAACCACTGTCTCTCTATCAGGATTGCCAACAACTGGAGCAAAAAATAGCCAACCATCCAGCCGAAACAGTTCACCCGATATACGAGCCATAACGGCAAACTGACTAATAGCTCGTGGATAAGACCGGAAATGACAAAAGTAACAGTCAGGGCGAGAATGGGCTGACGGGCAAGAGGCCGAAAACAGACCTGCCGAAGCCAGTCCCCAAACAGACGATTCCAGCGACGTCCCCAGAAATCGGCAACACTCTTCGCTACCAGGGGGTGTTGACTAATAGGAGGAACAGACCGGTTCACCTGTGACCAGCATAACTCTACCAATAGCTGAATCGTCTCGATAAGGAGCCAGAACGGCAAAATGGCAAGGTATGAACGAACCCACCAGGCCATCTCCGAAGTTAATGTTGGCACCCACAGAAAAACAATCACCATTAATGGCAGAAAAATCATGCCTTTGTACAGCAATGACCGTTTGTCTGGTCTTCCGAGTAGTAACATCTGCTGCCAGGAGCTGATAGATAACACAGGTGCCAGAAGAAGAAAACGAGCCTCCCCGCGCAATGTCCTGCCTGCCACAAAGGTGCTGGCAACCTTCGCCACGACAATAACAATAGTCAGAATCACGAGGTAATAAAGAGTAATCAGCCACTCCGCTGAAAATATACCAGGCGACAGCATATTATTTGTTGTCCATAGGTACGATAATCCCCGCCGGTTATTTGATTCCAGACTGAAAATGTTTACTTTGATATGTTTATAAATTATCTTCCCGCTACCAACGATGGGCCGGACTTAAATATTCTTTCCTCCTGCAGTCTACAACAGATAGACAATCATGGACATTGAGAACTTCGAGCATAAAGAGTTACAGATCAGTAAATTTAAAACTGAGCCGGGTCAATCCTGGTGCATATATGGTGAAAATCGTTCCGGGATTGATTCTTTTATTGCCCTTCTCGCTGGAGATCTGAAGGAATACACAGTCTCCCTGCTTCACCTCCCTGAAAATCCGGGGTTACTCTCCTTCAAACGCCAGCAGGATATGTTCGAAGAAGAGTTACGACTTGACAATACAGATTTTATGGACAGGATTGATCCTGGTACGCCGGCAAAATATTTTTTGCCGAACTATAAAAACCATCTCCCTCTGATCCACGCATTAGGTATGGGGAACAACCTTGAACAGGGATACAGGCAGCTCAGCTCTGGACAGTGCAGAAAGCTTCTCCTGTTAAAGGAGCTGCTTGGGGGCGCAACCCATCTCATTATTCAAAACCCTTATGACGGTCTGGATGAAGACAGTTGCAGAGAACTCAACCACGCACTCAGTCTTGTCACCGAGAGTAATATTCAAATTCTGCTGGTCGTCAATTCAGTTATTGACATCCCCGACTGGTGCAGTCACCTCGCTATAATTTCCGCAGGCAGGATGCTGCACTCCGGCCCCAAAAAACAAGTTCTGCATTTTATAGCCGATTCACAATCAGCAGATATCGACTCCCGATGGACAGAAGAACTCCCCCGGTACCACTCTTCTCTCTCCCCACAAGAAAAACCACTTGTCGTTCTCCGCAACGGTTTTGCGGGTTATGGAAGGAAGAGACTGTTCCACGGTCTTGATTTGAGCATTTTTCCCGGAGAACATACCCTGATTACCGGCCCAAACGGGTGTGGCAAATCAACCCTGCTGGACATCATCACTGGAGACAACCCAAAATGTTATGCAAATGAGCTTGAAATTTTCGGCAACAAAAGGGGTAGCGGAGAGTCAATATGGCAAATAAAAAAACATATGGGGATTGTTTCGCCCGGCTTGCACCGAGACCATCGAATTCCTGGAAATGTGCTCCAGATAGTTCTCTCCGGCCTTTTCGACTCCATTGGACTTTACCAGAAGGTAAGTGATGGACAGATTAGAACTGCGCGTCACTGGCTTAGCCGAATCGGGCTTCAGCAGGAAGAGAGTAGTCCATTCAGAAAACTATGCCATGCCGACCAGCGATTGGTGCTGATTGCCAGGGCAATTATCAAACTTCCCAGGCTGCTCATCCTCGATGAACCCACCCAGAGCCTTGATGACATAAATAAAAATCGATTGCTTAACTTATTGGAAACAATTGCAGATCTGGACATTTCAACGATTATCTTTGTCAGTCACCGCAAGGATGAATATCGTCCTTTTTTTAGACAGCATATTGAACTCAGCAACTATTCTGATTAAAGAACCCAGCATGCACCAACTAACTTTTTACAGAGGAGTTTTTTCATATGGACAGCAATGACACTATTAACACAACCTACCTGGCTGAACTGTACAGGCAGACAGAAGGCAACACTGATGCCCAGGTCTCCATGCTTGATGTAGGTTCAGCGGTCGGTTTTGAAGAAGCAGAGGCCAGGGCGACAGCTGAAAATTTGATGATACTCGGCCTGGCAGAATTAAAAACGCTCTCCGGAGGTATTGGTATTACCATTCAGGGCATGGAAGAACTAGGCATCACTCCTGTACCTGCTGCCGACAGCAGCAGTGATGATAACCTGCGACTTGGCCGGGAAGTTGTACTCGACGATGCGGGACGGCTGCTCATTGAAGCGTTACTCGCTGAACTGAAAATCGAAGTTGCTCAAACAAAATCGGACTACCAGCATCTTGAGGAAAACATCATTGACATAAAAACCATAGAAGTTCAGTTGCTTTCCCCGAACCCCAAGGTGGCAATAATCCGCGAAATCCTGCGTTCACTGCACACAATCATCAGTTCTTCAGGTGACAGTGTACTGGCAGCCAAACTGGAAACACTGCTAAACAATTAAAAGATTAACAGGATAGTGAAGAATTTGAGTTTTCATAACGCCATCATACTTGCCAGCCACTTGAACGCGTAACAGTTCCATCTTTTGCCATGATAAAACATTCACAGTCACTCTGGCTGTTAATAAACTGTACACCTGCAACAGGTTCCATGACAAAAACAGAGGTGGAAAGAGCATCAGCGTCCATGACTGTTGGAGCAACTACTGTGACACTTGTTGAGAGCTGCGGCGAAAGACCTGTACGGCTGTCTATGATATGATGAAACAACTTCTCCTTATCATAGTAGATCTCATAGTTCCCGGAGGTGGCAATTGCCCCGTTCTGCAGGGTAATTATGTCGGGATACTCTCTTGATTTTTTTGGATCCTGCACAGCAACAGTCCAGGCCTTTCCCTTTGCAGCGGCGCCACTGGTTCGTATATCTCCACCTGCATTAATCAGATGATTGGATAAGCCGTTTGCAGTCAGAACTTCAGACGCCCGGTCAACGATATATCCCTTGGCTATACCATCAAGAGTAATAGACATATCACTGCCGGCAAACTGGACTAAACCGGATTGGAAGCGAATATTCTCCATCCCGACCCGTTTGAGTACTGCGTCTATCTGACTCTCACCTGGTGGGTTTCCTGAAGCAAAGCTGGTTTTATAGAGGTCTATAAGAGGCTTTAC
>JAUVON010000325.1 GCA_030599175.1 Desulfobulbaceae bacterium
ATTTTTCTATTATTACGACGTACCGTATGTACGCCGAAATAATAGAAAAATTGAACGCCTCCAATATGAAGTTTTTTACTTAGCCATCGAAACTGAGGTTTTTACGAGCTTGTTAAAGAAGACTATTATGGAAAAGAAAACAACTATATTGAATCTGACTGAAGAAGAATTTGTTCATTCCGGAAACCGTGCATGCTCCGGTTGCGGGCTTTCAATAATTTATCGTATCGGGCTTAAAGCTCTTGGTAAAAACACCATCCTTGTGGTGCCCCCAAGTTGTCTTACTGTCCTCCAGGGATTATACCCCGTTGCCTCTACAATGCTTCCATGTGTTAATGTGACTTTTGCATCAACAGGTGCTGCTGCAACAGGAGTTCGGGGTGCTATGAAAGCACTGAAAAAAGAAAACGTTAATGTCGTTGCATGGGCAGGGGACGGCGGAACCGGCGATATTGGAATCCAGGCACTTTCGGGAGCATGTGAAAGGGGAGAGGATATCATTTATATCTGTTATGACAATGAAGCGTATATGAATACCGGTGTGCAACGATCCGGTACCACACCACAGGGTGTGTTAACCACCACTACGCCAATCAAGGGAAAGCTGCAGGAGAAAAAAGACGTCCCTTCCATAATTGCAGCTCATGGTATCGGATATGTTGCAACAGCTTCAGCGGCATATCCCCTGGATTTTTACGACAAAGTTAAAAAAGCTATGACGATTTCCGGACCCAGGTATATTCATGTGCATACTCCATGTCCTCCGGGGTGGAGTTTTGACACCAGGTATACAATAAAAGTAGGAAAGCTTGCAGTAAAGTCAGGTCTTTTTGATCTTTATGAAATTGAAGACGGTGAATTCAATCTTACCGGAGAATCCAAAAGACTTATTGGAAAAGAGAAACCACCCGTGACGGAATATTTTAATTCCCAGGGAAGATTCAAGTCTCTTGGTGAAGAACTTGTTAAAAAAGTTCAGAACCGGGTTGATGCCAAGTGGGCTAAGTATTAATTTATGAGTTTATTATCTTATCAGGGGGTAAAAGTATACCCGTATGCCAGCAATGCCTCTCGTGCAGACGGGAGTTTTTTTGATTTTATCAGGATGTAATCTGTATCAAAGGTTGATATAGCAAAGATGCTTATTTCAGCCTTCGCAAGAACTGCTGAAATTTTTGCCAGGATGCCGGTTAAGGAAAAATCCAGGATTCCCACGATTTTAATACAAGACCAACCCGTCTCTGACTTTTCTGAGTTCAATCGGGTGTTCGAGGTACAGAAAATTGATAATTCATCTTCGGTCTTACTGATAGAGTAAAATCCGCTTTCATATACCTGATTTGGAACCTCCTGGTTTGGTGGAAATCGATGGATTGTAAAATCGTTTTCAAGAATAGTCAGTTGTAATTTCATGGAACTCCTCTATTTGATCCAACTCAATTCCCTCCCAGAACCAACTTGCCGATCATAGATCCCTCTTCCACTCGCGCATGAGCTTTTCGAAGATTCTTTGCATTAATAGCTCCAAAATCCTCCTGCATTGTTGTGGCAATGATGTTATCATCAACCAGTTCTGAAACACGGTTCAAGAGGCTGCCCTGCTCATGCATGTCATCGGTCTTAAACATAGAGCGTGTATACATAAACTCCCACACATGGGTGAGGCTTTTGGTTTTAAAGAGTTGCATGTCGAGGGGCCCAGAGTTATCGACGATGGTACAGACTTTTCCCTGTGGGCGGATAAGTTCAGCCATACTGTTCCAGTGGTTGTCAGTATTGTTGCAGCAAAAAATGTAGTCGACCTCCAGGTTGAGGGCTTTGATCTGAGGAAGGAGAGGCTGGTAGTGATCGATTACAAAATCGGCGCCCTGCTTTTTACACCAGGCAACTGTTTCCCCCCGTGAAGCCGTAGCAATAACTGTGAGGCCTGGAACAGTTTTACCAATCTGCGTGGCCATGGATCCTACGCCGCCGGCTCCTCCTATGATAAGAAACACGCCACTATTTCCCTTGTCTTTAATGATTCCAAGACGATCAAAAATAGCCTCCCAGGCGGTAATGGTTGTTAATGGGAGAGCTGCTGCTTCTTTAAAGGAGAGGCTTGCTGGTTTTCTCCCGACAAGTCTCTCATCGATGAGTTGAAGTTCAGCATTTGATCCAGGCCGAGTGATGTCGCCTGCGTAGTAGACCTCATCGCCTGGTACAAAGAGTGTTACACCATCGCCCGTCGACTCAACCACTCCTGCCGCATCCCAGCCGAGAATCTTTGCCGGTTCGTAGCTTCCTTCTTTGGGCGCACGAACCTTGGTGTCTACCGGATTAACGGATATCGCTTTGATTCGTACGAGCAGATCCTGTCCCGTTGCAACAGGATCGGGAAGTTCGCAGTCGATCAGGGACTGCGGATCATTGATGGGGAGGTGTTTATAGATTCCAACAGCTTTCATAAAAATGTCTCCTTTTGTATAGTGGTAGTACGTGATTTTTCTACTGTCTCACCCTCTTTTACCGGATATTATTCCCTGGTGGGTGATATCCACAAACAGGATACCATTACTGTAACCTATTTATACGTCAACTGACAATTTTAACACTTATCGGGGTCGTGGCCCAGAAGCAAAGAAATCGACAATAAATTATCATGTAGGGATAATTCGACGCAAGAAAAAACCATTTTAGAATCCCAGATGGTTCCAGAATATTTCGGATATTGTCTGGAACAATCTGAGGTGTGGTCATAGTCGGAAAAAGGTTAGTCTGAACCATAATCGGACCGAGGTCCAAGTTTGCAGATACTGGAAGAAGGTCAATACATGGTTCTCCTTCCTTTTTAAGTATTCCTGTCCCTTTTCTTTAACATGCGTGCATTAACAGTTGGAATCATTTTTATGTTGTGTTAATTGAGATAAGGTTTACGTTCATACAATGCTACGGGTAATCCGTTAATCAGATCACGCACAGCGTCACTCACGCCTGTCTTGTCGTACTTTCTCATTTCAGTTGCCACCTTGAGATTCTTGCTGCTGATCACAATTTAAGGGGACGCAAGATGAAACTCTTTATTGGCAATTTACCTTATGATATTTCAGAACCAGAATTAATGGATCTTTTTGCAGAATATGGTGACATCGTAGAAGCGAAACTTATGAAGGATCAATTCACAGGAAAATCGAGAGGATTTGCTTTTGTTGAAATGTCATCACGTTCTGGCGGCCAGCAAGCGATGGAAGCATTAAATAGGAAACAATACAAAAATAAAGAACTCGTGTGCAGTGAGGCAACACCACAAAAGAAAAGTAAGCGTCGTCGATAACCCATAAATTGGCAGTAAACCCGTTATATAATAAAATCTAATTCAAGTGTAGGCAAAGATGTTACAGGTATAGGGCCTCTAACGTCTGACAAGTATAGAGTTTTCTTGAGATTATTCCTGTACATTGGTTGCACATCATTCTGCATCGAGTACATTGGGGTTTAATTTTTAAA
>JAUVON010000027.1 GCA_030599175.1 Desulfobulbaceae bacterium
ACCAGCAACGGGGTATGTCCTTTATCGATGCAGCCATCCAGGGTAGTCGGGATGTAGCCGTCCCTATAACTTTCAGTATTCTTACCAACATAGCGGCTTTTCTTCCCCTCGCTTTTGTTCCCGGCATCATGGGAAAAGTCTGGCGCGTCATCCCCCTGGTGGTCATCACCGTATTTCTTCTCTCATTAGTTGAAGCACTTCTGATTCTCCCGTCCCATCTGGCCCATAGCAAACCGAACAAACGCAATCCGGTTAGTCGTCTATTACACAGTTGGCAGCAGAGTTTTGGGCGCCTTACTTTAAAATTCATTCATCAGGGTTACGGCCCTGTACTTAATTGGATTCTACGTTATAAATTTTTTACCGTCTCTCTTCTTGCGGCACTCTTTTTAATAACAATCGGTTATGTTAAAAGTGGCCGTATCAGTTTGATTCTAATGCCCCGGGTAGAATCAGACCGGGCAGTTGTCACCGCAACCCTCCCCTATGGTAGTCCCATTTCAGAAATCAATCGCGTCCACGATCAACTTCTGGACGGTATTGAAGAGGTGGCTAGGGGCCATGGAGACAAACAACTCCTGGAAGGAATATCCTCTCTTGTCGAAGAAAACAGTATTGAGATTAATGCATATCTTACTTCCCCCGATATACGCCCTTTGAGCACCCGGGCAGTCACCAAACTGTGGCGGAAAGAAGTTGGCTCCATTGCCGACATCAAATCGATCCGCTATGAATCCGACAGAGGAGGCCCTGGCAGCGGTGCAGCAATCTCTGTTGAACTCAGCCATCGCAATATAGATGTGCTGGACAGAGCCAGCACAGTTCTTGCTGACCAACTTCTGCGATTCCCTGCCATCAAGGACGTTGATGAAGGCTATGCTCAGGGCAAGATCCAGTTTGACTTCAAAGTAAATGAGCTTGGGGCAAGCCTCGGCCTCAACACCACAGAAGTCGGCAGGCAGGTACGCAATAGTTTCCAGGGTATCATTGCCTTACGTCAGCAGCGTGGCAGCGACGAAGTGACGGTCAGGGTCAGATTGCCCCAAATCCAGAGGATGAGTGAATATGATATAGAATCTTTACTGATCAGCACCCCCGCATCAACTTTTGTCCCCTTAAGTGAGATTGCCACAGTCAAACAGGGACGTGCATACACCAGCATCAGCAGGCGCGATGGTCGCCGGACGGTAATGGTTTCTGCCGACGTTGACCCCATAGGTCGATCATCCAGAATACTTGCAGCTCTGAATAGTACTATTCTCCCCGATCTGGCAAAAACTTTTCCGGGGTTAAATTATGGCTATAAAGGGCGGCAGGCCGACCGGAAGGATAGTCTTAAGCAGCTGGGACAGGGTTTTATCCTTACCCTGGGATCTATCTATTTTCTGCTTGCCATACCCTTTCGCAGCTATATACAGCCGGTTGTAGTCATGATGGCTATCCCCTTCGGCATGATAGGCGCTGTACTTGGACACCTTTTAATGGGCTATAACCTCAGCCTCATGAGTATGATGGGTGTAGTCGCCCTGTCGGGTATTGTCATTAATGATTCCCTGGTCCTGATCGATTATGCAAACAAGCAGAGAATAAAGGGTGCACTGCCTTTTGATGCAATCAGACTCGCCGCCCTCCGACGTTTTCGCCCTGTTCTCCTTACAACCCTTACCACCTTTGGCGGCCTTGCTCCAATGATGCTTGAAACCTCACGGCAGGCCAGGTTTCTTATCCCCATGGCAATCTCACTTGGTTTTGGCATCGTCTTTGCGACAATCATCACTCTCGCCCTGGTACCCTCACTCTACCTGATCGTTGAAGAGGTAAAAGAGATATTCAGGATATCGTAACTATTTGTACCTGTTCAGCCTCTTCTTGACATCCGGCACGGAATAGTAAATGATAGAAATGGATTTCTGTACTGCGTCTATCCTGCTGCAATTTTTATTTCATTTCATATTACTACAATGGAACTATTCACCTTACTAGCCCTTGCCACAGCCGCCGGTTTTGTGTTCAACAAAATAACCGGACAGACAGATAAAAAAGAAGCTCCGGATTCAAGGGAGTTGATTTACAGTAACGATATTGTAGCCCGCCTGACTCCCGACAACAAATCAGAGTTCGACATTTCGTCTATCGATGTACTGCCGGAGTACAGACTTATAAAAGCGCTGGTGGAACATCAGTTCCCCCTTATTTTCATCACCGGTGGAGCCGGAACCGGGAAAAGCACCTTTGTCAGGTGGGCGATGAATGAGTTCAAAGGGTCAGCACTCCTTGGCGCTCCGACAGCTCTATCAGCAATTAATATAGGTGGAAAAACTCTGCATTCTCTCTGTCAGCTTCCTCCCGGCTGGATCGTCAAAAAGGATATTCAATCGGCACCGAAGCGAAAAGAAATCCAGGAGGCCAACTTGCTGATCATAGATGAGATATCGATGGTCACAGCAAACCTTCTGGACGGTGTAAGCGGTTTCCTGCGGTTAAACAGAGGGGTCGACAAACCCTTTGGTGGTATCCCTGTAATCATGGTGGGCGATATGTTTCAATTACCACCGATTGTAAAAAATTCCTCCAGGACACTTTTTGAACGGATTTATGGCTCTGCAAAATTCTACAATGCAAAGTGCCTCAAAGAAACAACCTATTACGCAATAGAATTAAAAAAAACCTATCGCCAGTCTGATCAGCATTTTGTCAACCTGTTGAGCAGACTGAGAGAAGGTGTCGAATTATCCCAGTCACTGGCAAAACTGAACGCAGAGTGCACAATAACCCAAACACCGGGAAGCGATGCTGTATGGCTCTCCCCAAGAAACAAAGAAGTTGATGCCCGAAATATTCGGCAACTGGCCGGGATAAACTCTCCAGCAAGAACATATCGAGGCAAACCCCTGGGCCAATTTAAAAGCAGCCGGCTTCCTTCTCCCATGGGATTAACACTTAAAGTAGGCAGCCGGGTTATGTTCACCAGAAATGACTCAGCAAAGCGATGGATCAGTGGAACAGTTGGTACTGTTCATCGGATGCTTGATAAAAAGATCTTTGTCCACCTTGCAGATTCAAATACAATCGTAGACGTCGGGAAAACAAAATGGATAGAGTACCATTACGGGTGGAACCCGCGGGAAGGCAGAATCGAACGATCTGAAATTGGTTCCTATACCCAGTTCCCCCTGGTTCCGGCATGGGCTATTACCATCCATAAAAGCCAGGGGAAGACTATAGAACGGGTACACCTTGACCTTGGTGACGGTGCATTTGAAACCGGACAGACCTATGTCGCACTCAGTCGGTGCCGGTCCCTGAAAGGGCTGTCCATGGCAAGATACCTGACGCCCTCTGATATTCTCGTAGATTTTGAATCCAAGCAATTCTATGATCACCTGCGAAATGTCATTAAAAAACTTCCTGCAGATGAAATGATGGGCAAACTGGGCTTACAGTAAAAACCAAATGACCTCACTTCTCCCCCAGGCATCATCAACCCCACACCAGGCGGTTGGCTGGTTCGCGGTTTTTTGCTCTACATTCTGCTTTTACCTGGCCACTGTGATTATCCGCTGGGCGGAGCCAAGGGTAGATATTGAAACATCCTACTTTGTCTTTGGCCGGTTTTTGTTAGGTTTTCTGGTAGTATGCACAACAATGCTTATCAGAAGGCAGCGTTTTAAACCCAAAAAATACAACTACCTTATCGGTCGAACAGTGGCCAACACTGTAGCTGTGTTCTGCTTTTATAAGGCAATTGAGACAGGATCAGTGGCCGAGGCAAATATCCTGAACATGACCTACCCCCTCTTTGTAGCGCTTTTTTCCTGGTTCTTCCTGCGCGAGCAGCGTGACGCACTCGCTCTTGTTATTGTCGCAACGGCCTTTGCCGGTATCTGGCTTATCCTTTCACCGAGTAACATTGCAGTGGCAGCAAACAACCTGTGGGGACTCGGCTCGGGAATTACTGCAGCTGCAGCGATGATATACTTAAACATAAGCCGGAGACATCACGATTCCCAGACTATCCTCCTATTCATGTTCGGTTTCGGTGCACTTGGGATACTGCTCCTGTTCCACCATTCCATTTTCCTGCCGAACAGTGAAGAATTATTCTTTCTTTTTACCTGCTCGGCAGTTGGGGTACTTGGTCAATATCTGCTAACCTTTGGCTTTCTCTATGTCACCGCAGTGGAAGGTTCTATCATTTCATCGAGCCGAATCCTGCTGGCAGCTCTCCTTGGGCCCATACTGGTGGCTGATCCACCCCTCGCCCTCAGTGGATGGTGTGGTGCTCTGCTGATCTTCTTTGCAAATACGACTCTCGCCCTGCGAAAATCAAAAATAACCAAAAAAAATTGAAGCACTATGAAAAACAAAAAGAGGTAAAACAGAATGGGTAAGATAAGAGTCTTTGGACCTGTCCCATCAAGACGCTTGGGAAAAAGTGTTGGAATAAATAATATCCCACCCAAAATATGTACTTATTCCTGTGTGTATTGTCAGCTGGGCAGATCTTTAAAAATGGTAGCCGACAGACAAGAATATTACGATCCAAGTGATCTGTTGATAGAGGCAAAAGAAAAGATAACGAACGCCAAAACAAATAATGAAGCCATTGACTACCTGGCTATTGTACCTGATGGCGAGCCTACACTAGATAAAAATTTAGGAGAATTAATTGAGTTATTAAAGCCATTAGGCTTCAAGGTTGCAGTAATTACTAATTCGACATTATTGCAACGACCTGATGTCAGAGAAGATATAAGTAAAGCTGACTGGGTTTCTGTTAAAATTGATACTCTGGATGAGAACACCTGGAGAAAAATTGACAGGCCTCATAAAAAAATCGTTTTTGATTCAATGTTAAACGGAATCAAAACATTTTCAAGAGAATATAACGGACAGTTTGTAACTGAAACGATGCTGATTAGAAACCTGAATGATGATATTGAAAATATAACAAAAGTGGCTGAATTTATCAGGAAGATTAAACCTTCAATAGCTTACCTCAGCATTCCAACAAGACCACCTGCAGAAAAATGGGTTGAAGCGCCCGAAGAACAAAAAATAAACAGAGCCTATCAGATTTTCAGAGATCAATCTTTGACAGCTGAATATCTGATAGGGTATGAAGGAAACGAGTTCGCATACACTGGTAATATAGAAGAGGATATTTTAAGTATCACCTCCGTTCATCCAATGCGGGAAGATGCTGTTAAAGAATATCTGAAAAAAGCAAACAGCAATTTTTCAATTATTGAAAAGATGATACAAGAAAACAAAATTATTGTCTCAGAATATAATGATGACCGTTTTTACTTAAAAAAACTAATTAGCAGATAATTGAAAAAACACACACGAATCATTGCACCTGATATTTTTCTGCTTCAAAAATTCAGGTGAACTCAACTGTTAATATTGCCATATCGAATATCCGAACATATCAAACTATCTGCCGGTTGATATTGTTGCTAAGGTAAAAGGTCAGGATTAGTCATAACCTATGAGATGTGATTGCCAACGGACATCTTTCCTAACTCAGTGGGATAAAGATATATTTGGTGCGGTGATGACGATTCAAACGTGCGGTGACTATGCCAAGTGGCATCCCCATATCCATACAATTGTTGCTGAGGTATGTTTCACAAGAGGGGTATTTTTCTACATTATGGCCAAGGTGCTTGTTAAGCCACTGGCCGAACTGTTCCGCGCCAGGTGCTCTGGTAATGTCGAAAAGGGAAGGACTGATTGTATTTCGCTCCTAAAGTGTTGGCGGCGAACAGGCACTAACCATTTCTACTTCTTCTTCCCCGACATTGCGGAATCGGTGCGGGATTCGGCTGTCGAAATAGTAGGCGTCGCCAGGGCCGAGGATGTAGGTTTCTCCTCCCACGGTCAGTTCAAGCAGGCCCTGGGTCACTACGCCGCCCTCTTCTGAGTCGTGGCGCAGCATATCTTCGCCACTGTCTGCTCCCGGTTCGATTCTCTCGTGGAGGATCTGCATTGCCTTATCCTTGAGATCTTTTCCAACCTGTTTGAATGAGAATCCTGAGCTGCCAATTTCTACCAGCTCATCTGCTTTGAAGACTATTTTTTCTTGGCCGCTGAGGTCGGTAGAGAAAAAGTCCGCGAATGTAATAGGAATCGCATCGAGAATTTTTTTCATTGTTGCCAAAGAGGGACTGTTGCGGTTTTGTTCGATCATCGAAATCATCCCGTTGGTTACTCCTGCCTTTCTGGCAAGCGCTCGCTGAGATAGGTCGTATGATTCTCGAATGGTGCGCAATCGTTCTCCTGCATTAAACTCCATCTGTTCTTCCCCTAATAAGATTTTCTTGCAAACAATTCCGCTTGTGGAAACCGACAATACCCTACAATTAAATTTGTACGTGTCTGCGCTGTGTCTGTTTAATATATAATAACAACTATGTGAGTATACGCAAAAGTGACCAAGCCCACAATAACTATATTTTAAACACTAAAAAGCATATTTATGATTTTTGAAAAATAACAAAATGGACTCGTTTAATTTAATTTGTATAACCATAGGGTTGCCTTTACACCGTAAAGGAAAGCATCACCTCCAAGAAGCGACATGTGTTTAAAAAATAATCCACTCTAGTATATTTCCTTCTTGAAACCATCTCAACCCGGGCGATACATCTGGGCCGATTATTTTTATTAGTATTAATAACTGATAGTTAAAATATGATCAGAGCATGTACACTGTGATGTCCAACAGTGTTTTATCAATCGCTGCTAGTACAATTATGAGGAAATATTTGCTGAGAACCTACATCGAATTACATCGAAATGATCAATATATTTGTAAATTTTCCTTCCCCCAACTTATGTATATGCACCATAACAGCTACTTAAGTAGGTTATGTTTTTTTCTTGTATAATATGTTAAACATTACTAGTTTGTGGTTTCAGTTTAAACAAATGACTTGAAGTAGATTATTGATTGTTTCTAAATATTAAACAGTTTGGCTCATAGGTATTTGTGTGCCATCTTAAAGCCCAGTGGAGGGAAATATGACAAAGATAGTTGAGCATTTAATCAATGGTCAAAAACAATCCGGCAGCGGAGATCGTCACCAAGATGTTTTCAATCCGGCAACCGGTGAAGTTACCAAGCAAGTAGCCTTAGCCACCAAGGCTACAGTTGAAGAGGCAATCAGTGCAGCTGAAGCAGCGTTTCCAGCCTGGCGCGATACCTCGCCGCCAAAGCGTGCACAGGTCATGTTTCGGCTGAAAAATCTCTTGGAGCAAAATGCTGATAAAATAGCCAAAATGGTCACCGATGAGCACGGCAAGGTTCTTCACGATTCCATGGGTGAACTGGGAAGAGCAATTGAGAATGTTGAGTTTGCCTGCGGGGCACCTGCATTGTTGAAAGGAGAGCACTCCAAAAATGTTGGAACTTCGGTTGATTCCTGGAGTGAGTTCCAGCCACTTGGTGTTACCGCAGGGATTACCCCGTTTAATTTCCCAGCTATGGTCCCTTTTTGGATGTGGCCGCTGGCTGTTGTTGCAGGTAATACTTTTGTGCTTAAGCCTTCGGAACGTACCCCTTCTGCATCTATGTACATGGCAGAGCTAGCCTTGGAAGCTGGTTTACCTCCAGGTGTTCTGAATGTAGTCAACGGTGATAAGGAGGCGGTTGATACCCTGTTGCATGATCTCCGTGTCGAGGCGATCAGTTTTGTCGGTTCGACTCCGATCGCCGAATATATTTACTCCACCGGTACCGCCAACGGCAAGCGGGTACAGGCCCTTGGCGGCGCGAAGAACCATGCTGTCGTAATGCCGGATGCGGATTTAGATAACGTTGTCAGCTCCCTGATGGGTGCAGCTTATGGCTCCTGTGGTGAACGTTGCATGGCTATCCCTGTTGTTGTGGCCGTCGGTGATGAGGTGGGCGATGCTATGGTTACGAAACTAAAAGCCGAATTGGACGTGATGAAAGTCGGTCCGGGAATGGACAATAATAACGACATGGGACCGCTTGTTACCAAGCAACACTTCGACAAGGTCAAGGGCTATGTGGATCTTGGGATCACAGAAGGTGCTGACCTGGTAGTGGATGGCCGTAACTTTGTCGTAGATGGTTATGAGAATGGCTACTTTCTCGGCGGATGTCTTTTTGATAACGTGAAGCCCGGCATGAAAATATACCAGGATGAAATCTTCGGCCCTGTTCTCTCTGTCGTAAGAGTTGAAACCCAGCAGGAAGCAATGGACTTGATCGATGCGCACGAATACGGCAACGGTACCTGCATCTTCACCCGAGACGGGGAGTCAGCCCGATATTTTACGGACAACATTAAAGTCGGCATGGTTGGTGTAAATATACCCCTGCCAGTGCCTGTCGCCTATCACAGTTTTGGTGGCTGGAAGCGATCTCGGTTTGGCGATCTTTCAATTTATGGCCCGGATGGGGTGCGTTTCTACACCAGACGCAAAACGATAACCCAGCGTTGGCCATCTGCAAATTTACGCGAAGGTACCGTATTTTCCTTTCCCAGCAGTTAATAACAGTACCTAACGGACAAGAGCATTACGACCAAATGATCTGTCAATATCTCAACCGCCATACGCATACCACCCTTATGATCAGCACAAATTTCTGTCTCTTGATTACCCGCGTGTTATCCGTTCCTGGTAGAAAAGTGCATTTAATGAATCCCTTTTTTCTCCTATTCGTTCCACGAGTCCTGACGCCAGAACTGATTCATCACCCATCTCGAGTAGTTGGAACTTAATGGAGGAACTCCCTGAGTTAATAACCAGTATTTTCACTTCGTCACCTTGTGCCAGCTGCCGCTGCTGCAGCATTGGATATAAGATATTTACAGAGAGATCTATGCACGTCTTTATATTCACAACCATTTGTAATAATAATAAAAAAACAGTGCAACACTTGTTTTGTTTGGGCTATACTCAAGTCTGATTTATTGTAAGAAAATTCTAAGGCACTTAAAAGGACGATAAGATTTGTTTTCAAACTATACTCTGCTGGTACTCTTGGCGGCATTGTTACATGCGTCATGGAACGTACTGATAAAACTACAGGGAGAAAGACTTGCCTGCCTTGCCTGGATGTCCATTTTTGCGAGCATATGCTGGCTGCCGATATTAGTGTACCTGCCACCTCTTGGTAAAGAGGCGGTGCCGCTGTTAATTATAACGTCACTATTTCATCTACTATACAAAATTGCCCTGGCAAAAGCTTACGATTATGGCGATTTTGCCCAGGTCTACCCGATTGCACGGGGATCTGCGCCTCTGCTGGCGACAATTCTCGCTATTCCTTTAGCAGGAGAATGGCTAAGCATCTCCGATCTGTTCAGCCTTTTTCTTATTATTGGCGGTGTTCTGTTATTGAGCTGGAATGGACGTAGAATTGAACTATCTAGAAGCGTTTTATGGGCGATAGCTACGGGTATATGCATAGCCTGCTATACGGTTGCAGATGGTCTTGGTGGGCGGGCCACGATAAATGCACTGACATTTGCTGGCTACCAATGTGTCGTAGATGGAATATCGATCTTTATAGTTGCGGCATTTTGGCATCCGAACAGGCTGTCTGCAATATTGCCAAATCAATGGCATAAATTATTGATTGCCGCTATTTTTTCAGCAACTGCATATGCTATAATTATTTTTGTAATGTCACAGACAAAGATAGGTGCAGTTGCGGCACTGCGTGAGACCAGTGTATTATGGGCGGTTTTGATGGGCGTTATTTTCCTTAAAGAAAAATTCGGCAAACTGCGTATCATAGCAACACTAGTGATTTTGTCTGGTGTGATTTCTCTCAGGTTGTCATAACAAACTCCGCTGTCTTTTAACAGACAGCGGAGTTTCTGCATGATTTTATCTGCTACTGGGCAACACAACTTCTTACCGAATTGTCACCATCAGCTTTCTTCCCCTCGTCGCTCACCCCCGCGGGAGGTGCAACACGAATAGTAGCAACCTTATTCTGGGTAAAGAACTCAATGCCATCTTTTCCCTGCACTTTGTTGGTGCCAAGATGGGAATCTTTAATGCCGCCAAAAGGCAGGTAAGGATGCGGTGCACATACACCTACATTTACACCTACCATTCCTACATCTGCTTCAGCAATGAACTTTTCAGTGTAGTACTGGTTCTGGGTAAAAATACATGCACCGTTGCCAAATTCCTGGTCCCTGATCAACTGCAGAACATCATCAAGATCCTTAATTTTCATGATGGAGACCACAGGACCAAAAATTTCTTCTTTGGCAATTCTTCTGCATGGAGTGACATCCGTGAAAACAGTGGGCCCGACAAAATAGCCGTTTTTATTTGCTTCCGGAATCTCGGGGTTCCGCCCATCAAGTACCAGTTTGGATCCCTGTTCAATACCGATCTCAATATAGTTCTCGATACTGGCTTTTGCTTTACTTGATATAACAGGTCCCATATATATATCGGGATTCATGGCATCGCCAACTGTCACCTTTTTGGATGCCTCAATTACGCGCTCTATCAATTCGTCATAAACTTCAGGTACCGCTGCAACGATCGAACCGGCAAGGCAGCGCTGACCGGCAGATCCGTAGCAGGAGTGAATGAAATTATCAATAAAGACATCCCAGTTAACATCTTCCATGGCAACCAGAAAATTCTTGGCACCGCCTAAGAGCATGCTGCGCTTTCCACCTCTGCCGCATGCTTCTCCCATTGCTTTGGCTGTGGGCGTTGAACCTACAAGGCAGACCCCTGTCATTTTGGGATGCTCATACCAGGTTCCTGGAATAGAACGGTTGCCGTGGACAATATTAATCACACCTTTGGGGAGACCAATCTGATTGAAAATATCACCCATTTTCTGCATAAACAGAGGGGACTGGGTGGAAGGCTTGTAAATGAAGGTGTTACCAACACCAATAGCATAAGGAATAAACCAGCCAAAAACTAATGCGGGGAAGTTAAAAGGAGCAACACCGCCAAAGACACCAAGGGACTGTTTTATTACACGGCCATTAATATTGTTTGCAATACCATCCAGATTTTCACCCTGCAGCAGAGTAGGAATGGCACAGGAAGTTTCGAGAATTTCAATAACTCGCCGAATTTCGCCTCTTGCCTCACTGATATGCTTTGCCTGATCAATTGCGATGGAAGCAGCAAGTTCTTCTTCTTGATCAATCATGGCCTGACGCATGTCGAAAAGAAACCGCATCCTTTTACTTACCGACAGTTTTCTCCATGAACCATAAGCTGCGTGGGATGATTCAACAGCAGCCAAAGACGTTTTTTCTGAGGAGAGGGGTACCTCTCCAATAGCTTCACCTGTTGAAGGATTATAGAGCGGCACATATTCCACTCCCGTTTCTTCCACCCATTCACCGTCAATAAAGTTTTTTATTCTTGTAAATTCCATAACTTATTGTTCTCCTCTTGCTCTCCTGTAGAATCACAGAATATCCGATGATTCTACAGGGGCAGCTGGGTTGATCTCTCAAATTAGTAATTTATAATATTTCTTCAACAGGGGTGTAAGGCAGACCAAAGGCATCAGCAACAGCCTTATAAACCAGCTTGCCATCGTGCACGTTGAGACCAAGCTTCAGTTCTTCATTGTCAACACAGGCTTGACGCCAGCCTTTGTTCGCCAGTTGCAAAGCATAAGAAAGTGTAGCGTTGGTCAGAGCCATGGTGGAGGTAAGAGGTACGGCACCAGGGATATTGGCAACGCAATAATGGATCACACCATCAACTACATAAGTAGGATCTTCATGAGTGGTCGGTCTTGAAGTCTCAAAGCATCCACCCTGGTCAATTGAAACGTCAACAAGTACGGAACCATCTTTCATCAGAGCAAGATCTTCACGGCTGATAACATAGGGAGCTACTGCACCAGGAATAAGAACGGCACCAACTATCAAATCAACTTCCGGAAGAAGTTCAAGTATAGCCTGACGGGATGACATCTTGATAAAACAGTTTGCAGGCATGATATCACTCAAATAGCGGATACGATCAAGGTCGAGATCCATCATATAGACCTGGGCACCTAGACCACAGGCCATTTTGGCAGCCTGCGTACCAACAACACCACCACCGATTACCAGAACCCTGGCAGGGTCAGTACCTGGAACTCCGCCAAGAAGTCTACCGAGTCCACCACTGGTGGCTTCAAGAGCAACAGCACCACGCTGAACTGCCATGCGTCCGGCGACCTCAGACATTGGGGTCAAGAGAGGCAGTGATCCATCTTTTTTCTGGATAGTTTCATAGGCGATACAGGTAGCACCAGATTTCAGCAGGGCATTGGTCTGTTGTTCCTCTGCAGCAAGATGAAGGTATGTGAAGAGGATCTGTCCTTTACGGAGCATACCGTACTCGGAAGGTTGAGGCTCTTTGACATGCATAACCATTTCACATTTTTCATATACCTCCGCAGCGGTCTCGGCAATAGTTGCACCTGCTGCAATATACACCTCGTTATCAAAACCTGAGCCGACACCCGCATTATTTTCGATGAGTACCTGATGACCATTTGCGACCATGGTGACTACACCTGTAGGGGTCATACAGACACGGTTTTCCTTTACCTTAATTTCTTTCAGAATTCCTATTAACATTTTGTCTCCTTTTCAATTAACCATCTAATATTTTATGTTTCTATGAAACCTTCACTTTTGCATTCTTGTAATAAATGAAAACGATTATTTAAAAAGTCTTTTCTATGCCATTTCGGACAGCCGCGACAATAGTGTCCACCTGATCCCGGGTAATAATCAAACAGGGGGCAAAGTTCATGATGGTGTTCATGCCCGGCAGGCTGTTGTTGGTTCTGCCAACAATCACGCCCTCTGCCATAACATTGCCCATAAGCGCTCCCATCTGTTGTTCGCTGATAGGGGTGTTGCTTTCCTTGTCTATAACAAATTCAACACCGCAGAAGAGCCCGACACCTCTCACATCTCCTACATTGGGCATCTCTTTTAAGGTCATAAGCCTTTCCAGAAGATAAGCCCCAACTTCCCGGCTTCTCTCAACGAGATTTTCCTCCTCAATGATTCGAGTGCTTTCAAGGGCTGCAGTCATGGGAGCTGTACATCCACCATAGGTGCTGATATCCCTGAAAAAGTTCATCCTTTCATCAGCATTTGCAGGATCATTTAAGAAAATATCATAAATTTCCTGCTTCACCACTGTAGCGGAAAGCGCTTCGTAAGAACTAGCTAAGCCTTTGGCCATAGTAATCATATCAGGATCAACATCGTAATGCTCATGACCCCAGAATTTACCAGTCCTGCCGAATCCGCATACAACTTCATCCATGATTATCCAAACACCATATTTTTTGCAGATTTCCTGAACTGTGGGGTAATACTCCTTGACGGGCGGTAAAACGCCGCCACCAGCAGTGATAGGTTCCAAAATGATGGCCCCTACAGTATCTGGACCTTCTCTGAGAATCACATCCTCTACAGCTTTGGCGCACTCCATGTTGCACCCGGGGTAGGATTGATTAAAATCACAACGATAGCAAAGACACTGAGGAACTTCCATGAAACCTTCCACAAATGGGCCATAGTCATTCTTACGTTCAAATTGGCCGGTGGAACTCAAGGCGGCTATGGTGGTGCCATGATAATCCCGGTCTCTGAAAAGAATTTTATACTTTCCTTTGCGACTCGGATCGATCTTGGATGCCTGGCGAACGATCTTATATGCCTTCTCGTTGGCTTCAGAACCTGAGTTTGAAAAATACACCTTTTGCATTCTTGGAAGTTTTTCCAGCAGTTTATTGGCAAACTTGATGGCGGGAATATTGCCAAAAACACCTGCAAAATAGGGCATTTTTTTCATCTGCTCACATACCGCATCGGCGATTGAATCCCGACCATACCCAACCATAACACTCCAGACGCCACCGGAAGTAGCATCCAGATATTCACGCCCACGAATATCAGTAACAGTAAGTCCCTTCCCCTCGACAATGATCATCTGTTCCTGATTTTCAAAGCACTTATGGGGTTTCAAATGATGCCACAAGCTGTTTTTGTCTCCGGAAACCATCTCCTCAACATCGTATTCAAGCCAGTCTTTTTTTGTTACCATAATCAGTTTCCCCTATTTGCTTTGATGTGTTTATCTGGAACTACCACAGGATCTGAAATCTAAAATATCACACATCAGGTGACTCTGTCAAGGAAACATTGTCAAAATTATCGATTAGAGGAAAAAGAACGACAGTTAATAGTTGACAGGACGCTAGGATCCTGGGGTTTGTCAATCCGAGGACCCATAAGTTAACCAGCGTGGATAATACAGTCCCCACTGAATTGCCGCCGCTCTCAATATAAAAATCACCCCAATAGCGTACAGCCTGTTAAAATCATGCAGAGGAAAGAACTCTCCCAGCACGGTAAATACAATTGCCCCCAGCAGTGCAGGGGTTGCATAAAATTCTTTGCCCAGAAGAAGTGGCATTCTGCCTGTCAAAACATCGCGAATCATACCCCCGGCAATACCTGTAATAACACCCATCAGCACTGCAACCGGACTTGAAATTCCAAGACTAATGGTTTTTTCGGTAGCAAGAACAGTAAAAAGGGCTAAACCAAAGGCATCAACAAACAGCAATAATCTCAAACCATGACTCACATATCGAACAAGAAAAAATGCACCAATAGCAGCCAGTATAGATACCCAGAGATAAGATAGATCCGCAATCCAGAATACAGGACTGACATCTATAATAATGTCGCGCAGTGTACCTCCACCGAGTGCAGTAACCACACCAAGCAAAACTATGCTGAAAATATCCATATTCTTTTTACCGGCAGCTATAACCCCGGAAATAGAAAAAGCAGCTATCCCTACCAAGCCTAAATAATGTATCATATTTTTTGTCTCTGGTTTCCCGTCAAGCAACAACGTAACTTGCCTGCCCTGTTGATTTTTTGACAAGGTTGTTCCTTCATGCACATTGCGTTACTGTGCTTCTCCAGCCGCACCTTGCAGAAGATTGAGTTATCGTGAAATTTTCTCTTACCGTAAGTTATAGACCATTATCAATGTTAATCTTTAAATGAAGTCTTTTTTTTAACAATTAATAATTCATCAATTCATCTCCTCCGAAGAAATTCCTTGACACAACCCTGATATGTGATGTATCAGACATCTGTAAGATTAATTTCTAAACTTCCCACTAGCGCAGGCAACATTCGCTGCAACAGACAGGGGTAATACAACATCCATATTATGGAGGCACTAAAATGGCTGCAATGAAAATGACCACCGAAGAGGCATTTATTAAAGTTCTTCAGATGCACGGAATAGAGCACGCATTTGGTATTATCGGTTCTGCGATGATGCCCATTTCCGACTTATTCCCTAAAGCAGGTATTACTTTCTGGGATTGTGCACACGAAGGTAATGCAGGTATGATGTCCGATGGTTACACCCGTGTTTCCGGCAAGATGTCTATGATGGTTGCCCAGAACGGTCCGGGTATCACCAACTTCGTTACTCCGGTAAAAACCGCCTACTGGAACCACACTCCACTCCTCCTCGTCACACCACAGGCTGCAAATGCAACAATCGGCCAGGGTGGTTTCCAGGAAGTAGAGCAGATGGCTGTATTCAAGGATATGGTTGCTTACCAGGAGGAAGTACGTGATCCCCGCCGCGTGGCTGAAGTTCTCAACCGCGTAATCATGCAGGCCAAACGTGCTTCTGCTCCAGCGCAAATTAATGTTCCTCGCGATTTCTGGACCCAGGTCATTGAAATTGAATTACCTGCTATCGTAGAGTTCGAGCTCCCAGCCGGTGGTGAAGAAGCATTGGATCGCGCTTCAAAACTCCTGTCCGATGCAAAATTCCCGGTGATTCTAAATGGTGCCGGCGTTGTCATCGGTGGAGCTATTAAAAATTCTATGGAACTTGCCGAGCGTTTGGATGCACCGGTATGTTGTGGCTATCAGCACAACGATGCTTTCCCCGGCAGCCATCCTCTCTTTGCTGGTCCACTTGGCTACAATGGGTCAAAAGCAGGTATGGAAATGATTGCCCAGGCGGACGTTGTTCTGGCACTTGGTACCCGTTTGAACCCATTCTCCACCCTGCCAGGATACGGTATTGACTACTGGCCACAGGAAGCAGCCATTATTCAAGTTGACATCAACCCTGATCGTATCGGCCTCACCAAGAAAGTGACTGTTGGCATCGTAGGTGACGCAAAGAAAGTTGCAAATGGTATTCTCGCCCGTCTCTCTGAGACTGCTGGTGATGCCAACCGTGAAGAGCGTAAGGCGACGATCGTTAAGACAAAAGCTGACTGGGCCGAAGAACTGGCTACTTTGGTTCACGAAGACGATGATCCAGGTACAACCTGGAATGAGCGTGCCCGCGACCGTGAGCCACAGAAAATGTC
>JAUVON010000400.1 GCA_030599175.1 Desulfobulbaceae bacterium
ACGCATGCTCGGCTATGAAAAAGGCGAGGAATTACATGGAATGCGCCTGGATGATTTTCTGCCCCGGACAGACCCGGACTGCGTCGCCTATATGGAAAAACTTGTCCGTCAAAAATTCAATATAGTTGACTGGGAGTCAGCGGAGTATGGCTCAGGTGGCGAGAAACGAAATTTCCTTTCCAACATCCAGGGAATAATTGAAGACGGAAAATTACTAAGAATATGGGGAACATCACGTGATGTAACCGAGCTAAAAAAGAAAGAAAAAAAACTTCAACAGAGTGAGGAGCGTTTCCGGCACCTCATGGAGCAGTCACCCTTAGCTATGGAGATACTAAATCCCGACGGGAAGATTGTAAAGATCAATAAGGCCTGGCAGCAACTCTGGGGGGTCAACACCGAAGAGGCCAAAGAAGTAACAGCCAGTTACAATATGCTGAATGACCCGCAGACAGTAGAACTTGGAGTTGCGCCCTTGATAAAAAAAGCCTTTGCCGGGGAACCTGTTATTTTACCTATGATTGAGTACAGTGGGCAACTGGTTGCTGAAAATATAGGCCTGCCGCATATGAAAGTGAACACGGTCTGGATCCAATGCCACCTGTTCCCAATCAAGAATAAGAAGAGTGAGGTTGAGTTTGTTGTTAATACATACAATGATCTTTCCGCGCAAATAATTGCGAACCAGGAGCGGGAGCGTATTCTGACGCTGAGCAAGGATTTCATCTCTATTGCCGGAATTGATGGCTATTTGAAATATGTCAATCCCGTATGGGAGAGTATTTTGGGATTTTCAGCCAAAGAACTGCTGGATCGCCCTTACCTCGATTTTATCCACCCGGAGGACCTTGATCGTGCAAAACGGGAATTAATACCCCTGGCTAAGGGAAAACCGACGTTCGACTTCGAGCTCCGTGCCGTATGTAAGGACGGGAGCATACGTCACATCTCTTGGGTGGTAACACCATTTAAAGATGATAAACTGTTGTACTGCATTGGCCGCGATATTACAGACCGTAAAAAAAATGAAGAGGAATCGCTTAAGCAGCGTGACATTATGGCCCGGATTGGTCGAACTACAAGAATGGGGCAGTTAACCGGATCGATAGCACATGAACTCAACCAACCTCTTACCGGTATTCTCAGTAATGCCCAGGCCGCAGAGATCATGCTCAAAGAGGATCACTGTGACCACGGTGAGTTGGCAGAGATCATGACCGATATAGCAGCAGATGCAAAGCGTGCCGGCAAAGTGATACACAATCTGCGAGAATTATATCGGGAACAACAGGGTAAGCATCACCCTATCGACCTCAACACTATCGTTGACGAAACAGTCAAATTGATCTATAGCGAATTTATTAAAGAAAATGTTGTGGTTACAACAAAGCAGGACCCATCTGTTCCTAAGCTGAATGGGAATAAAATCCAGATTCAGCAGGTTCTTGTCAACCTCTTGCTGAATAGTAATAAAGCCATGTATGGCATGTCTAAGGATAATCGCAAGCTCAACATTGTGACGGCATTCGACGAAAACGAAGTCAAGGCATGGGTTGAGGATTGCGGCCCGGGAATCGATTCTAATAAAATCGACAGTATCTTCGAACCGCTGGCGACCTGGAAGTCGGGCGGTACAGGTATGGGATTGGCAATCAGCAATTCGATTATAGAAGCACATGGCGGGAAAATGTGGGCGGAGAATATCCCTACAGGTGGTGCCCGGGTGGGATTCTCACTTCCAGTCTTGAAAGAACAGGAGAAAGTTTGATGCAGCCAACAATTTTTATTATCGACGATGATCCTTCTGTCTGTAAAGGAATTTCGCGTCTTGTGAGTACGGCAGGTTTTAATGTTGAAACGTTTACCTCCGCCCGAGACTTTCTGGACTCTGGAAAAACTGACGGTCCGGGTTGCATTTTACTGGATGTGAGAATGCCTGAGATGACCGGTCCAGAGCTCCAGGAAAAGTTGTGCAAGACTGAATACAGTATGCCGATCATTTTTCTTTCAGCACATGGAGATGTTCCCACTACGGCCAGGGCCATGAAAAAAGGAGCAATAGACTTTCTTACCAAACCTGTTGATCGCGATGATTTGCTGGAGGCAATCCGTCTTTCGCTGGCTAAAAATGATAGGAACCGTTTGCAACGGGTAGAAAACGAATCTTTGCGTACGTGCTTAATGAGGTTAACCCCACGCGAATATGAAATTATGACCTACGTGATCACTGGAATGCTGAATAAGCAGATAGCATTCGAACTGAATATTTGCGAAGATACGGTCAAAATTCACCGGCGGCGCGTTATGCAGAAACTTGAAATCCTTTCAGTCGTTGAACTTGTACGTCTCTGCGAGAAAGCAAACATTCCTCCTGCCACCACCCGAAAGTAACCTCCCACAAGCCACTCTCAAGTGGCCCTCTAATCAATCTTTCCCGTATACCACTAAAGTGTAATTGTGCACCTTCTGTCCCGAGAGATATAATATAAGTATATATCCAAGGAGAATAACTATGACAGATCACAAGTGTCTATTTTTGGTCGATGACGATTCTTCCGCCAGGA
>JAUVON010000213.1 GCA_030599175.1 Desulfobulbaceae bacterium
AGATATCGACCGGATCATTTTTGTAGTGAAGGGGAGAATTTTCTCCATGACGGCTTCCTGATAAGACCGCAGTGAGGCGACTCTTTTCAGTAGGCTGAATGTTCTCACCGACCGGAATGAAAATTTTTCCTATTTCAAACATTTGAACCGCAGTCTTTTGAAAACTGATGTTTCTTTTGACATTTTCCAACAGGGATGGCAGAAGCATGGATCGCATCACAGCCTGGTCTTCATTGAGTGGATTAAGAAGAGCAACAGTTTGACGTCGTATATCTGTACCGGATAGAGACAGCATGTCAGCATGGTCTGCGGATACAAAACTGTAATTAATCGCTTCGGTATAGCCAATGGAGGTGAGATCAATTGCCAGCTTATTGCGCTTCAGCCGACTACTGTCCTGTTCAGGATAACTGAGACTAACCTGGGGCAGGGTGACGGGGATATTGTCATATCCGTATAAACGTGCAACTTCTTCAACCAGATCCGCCTCTCGTTCAATATCAATCCTGAAGGATGGAGGATTAACCCAGAGTGTATCCTCATCTTTATCTCTGCAGCGAATATCTATAGATTCAAGCAGTTTTGCCATAGCATCAGCAGTGAGGTCAGTACCAAGAAGACTATTGGTGCGGGATATTCGAAGAGTCTGTGAGTTGAGTGGTTTTTTGCCGCCATAGACATCGATACCGTCATCGGATAGTTTCCCGCCTGCAATTTCACAAATAAGGTCAGTTGCACGGTTAAGAGCATTTATTGTGCCGTCAGGATCGACACCACGCTCAAAGCGGTAGGAAGCATCTGTTGCGAGATTGAGTTTTCTTGCTGTTTTTCTGATAGAGACAGCGTTGAAACAGGCACTTTCCAGAAGGATATTTGTGGTTGTATCTGTTACTTCAGAGTTCATGCCGCCCATGACTCCGGCAACAGCGATCGGCTTTTCACCGTCGCAGATCAGCAAGGTGTCCGGATCTATTGGACGCTTGCTGTTATCCAGGGTAGTAAAGGTTGTTTCATTTTCCCGTGGTGTACGAACAATAATTTTTTGCTCAGCCAGAGTGTCAAAGTCGAAGGCATGCAGGGGCTGGCCATATTCCATCATGACAAAATTCGTGATATCGACAATATTGTTGATCGGTCGCAAGCCTATAGAGAGAAGACGTTTTCTCAGCCACCAGGGTGATGGGCCGATGGTTATGTTTTTGATCAGCTTGCCGGCATAACGTGGACAGAGTTCGTCGGATTCGACAGCAACTGAGAACTCATTGCTGGCATGTTCTGTTTTTGCACCAGTTACCGGGATTGTCAGCGGTTTTTCAGTAATGCCACCGATTTCTCTGGCGATGCCTATCACAGATGCACAGTCAGGTCGATTGGGAGTCAGGTCAACTTCAATAAAAATGTCGTCCAGGCCCATGGTTTTGATAAAAGACTTTCCCGGTGTCGTACCTTCAGGCAGTTCCATGATTCCGGTATGATCATCACTGAGCTGCAGTTCACTCTCTGAACAGATCATACCAAAGGATTCTATGCCTCTAACCTTGGATTTTTTTATTTTAAGATTTCCAGGGAGGAGGGTGCCGGGGACGGCAACGACTACAGCAAGGCCTTTTCTCACGTTGGGTGCGCCGCAGACAATCTGCAATGTTTCCTCGCCAACATCGACCTGGCAGAGGCTGAGTTTGTCTGCGTTCGGGTGTTTTTCACAGGAAACTACAAGCCCGGTCTTCAGGGGAGAAAGTTCCTGGTAGAGAGGAGTCATTGAGTCAACTTCCAAACCAAGCATAGTGAGTCGGTCTGCAAGTTGTTCAGGGGTGAGACCTGCCGTATCTACATAGTTCTGCAACCAGTTTAAGGTAAACTTCATAGTTCTTTTTCTAAGGCACTAGCCCCGATAAACGGGATAAGCGCCTTCACCAAATTTTTTATAAAAGCCTTAAAAAATTTATAAGGCACTAAAATTGTGAAAGAAAACGCTGGTCGTTTTCATAAAAGAGTCGGATATCATCAATGCCGTATTTCAGCATTGCAATGCGTTCAATTCCGAGGCCAAAGGCAAATCCGCTATATACTTCAGGATCGTAACCAACCATTTTAAATACTTCAGGGTCGATCATACCGGATCCAAGAATCTCAAGCCATCCGGTTTTCTGGCATATTCGGCAGCCGGCACCGTCACACATGACGCAGGCAATATCCACCTCTGCACTCGGTTCAGTGAATGGGAAGAAGCTGGGACGAAAGCGCAGAGACAGATCTTTTTCAAACATCTGTCGGATAAAGACCGTGAGTATACCTTTAAGGTCTGCAAAAGAGACATCCTTGTCAACCAGAAAACCTTCCACCTGCTGAAACATGGGGGTATGGGTAATATCCGAATCACACCTGTACACCTTGCCGGGGGCAATGAGGCGCAGGGGAGGCTGCTGTACTTCCATCACCCGGGCCTGCATCGGAGATGTATGGGTTCGCAGCAGTATGGAATCACTTATATAGAAGGTATCATGCATATCCCTGGCAGGATGATGGGCGGGGATATTTAAGGCCTCAAAATTATAATGATCGGTCTCCACATCCGGTCCTTCAGCAACAGAAAAACCGAGTTGTTCAAAAATGGCGCAGGCTTCATTCATCACCTGGGTTACAGGGTGAAGTTTGCCGGGAGCAGACCATCTGCCGGGAAGGGTAAGGTCAGGTATAACACCATCTTGGCGGGTAGTTTGGGGGCCAGCTTTCAGGGAAGTTTGTTTTACTTCAAAGAGTTTCGCAACTTCATTTTTAAGCCTGTTTGCCAGTTGTCCAAGACGGGGCCTGTCCTCCTTTGCAACCGCTCCCAGTTGCCGCATAGCTGTACTGAAGCGACCTTTGCGCCCCAGAAAACGAATCCTGAACTCCTCCAACTGGTCAACAGTGCTCAGTTCTGCCAGTTGTTCTTTAGCCTCGTTTTCCAGGCTTTGTAGCTCTTGTTCCATGGTGAAATAATATGCTCAAAGAAATAGTAAACCGGTTTTTAGTTTAAAACCAAAAACCGGCATACAGAAAAATCATGATACAGGGGATAGTCTGGTTATGCGTTAGCTTCTTTCGCAACCTGCACTACCTTTGAAAAGGCATCTGCATCAAGAATAGCGAGATTGGCAAGTACCTTTCGGTCAAGATCCACCTGAGCTTTTTTCAGACCTCCCATCAACTTGCTGTAGCTCATATCGTTCATGCGTGCTCCGGCATTGATACGGGCAATCCAGAGACGACGAAAATCTCTTTTCTTGCTTCGCCTGTCGCGGTATGCATAACATAATGCGCGATCAACCGCCTCTGTGGCAGTTCTGTAGAGGCGTGATCTTCCACCTCTATAACCTTTTGCGAGTTTTAGAACTCTATTTCTTCTTCTGCGTGCCTTAAAACCTCGTGTTACGCGTGGCATGGGTATACTCCTCGATATTACATGTATGGTAAAATTTTCTTTATTGCCTTAACGTTGGAAGGATCAACGAGTCCTGCTTTTCGTAATCCACGTTTCTGCTTTGTACTTTTTTTGGTCAGGATATGACTGGCATAAGCCTTGTTCCGCTTGATTTTACCTGACCCGGTTGCTTTGAAGCGCTTTGCTGCACCTCTGTTTGTTTTCATTTTCGGCATGATGTCACTCCTTTACACCTCTACGTTACTTGCCTGTTGAAGGTGCTTATGGTTCGGTTTAAGTTTTTGGCCCTACAAACATTACCAGCTGACGACCCTCCATCTTAGGCATTTGCAGGATAACTGCATCATCTTTGAGGGTGTCGGCAATTCGGTTCATTGCATCAATGCCAACAGTCTGGGAGTAGACAATTTCTCTCCCTCTGAACCGCATGGTTAATTTCACTCTATTGTTATTCGCCAGGAATTTCTTGATATTCTTAATTTTAAAGTTGAGGTCATGCACATCGGTTTTAGGCCGGAACTTGATCTCTTTTGTCTCTATGATAACCTGCTTTTTCTTGGCTTCCTGTGTCTTTTTCTTCTGCTCGTAGCGGAATTTATCGTAATTCATTATCCGGCATACAGGAGGATCGGCATTTGCAGACATCAACACCAGATCAAGCCCGGCTTCATAAGCAGTATTACGCGCCTCTTCTGAAGTAACTACCCCCAACTGCTCACTGTCTTTACCGATCAACCGTACGTTGGGAAAGCGAATCTGCTCATTTGTCTGTACCTTAACTTCACGCTGAACCGGAGCCTGTCTTCCTCTTCTGATAACTTTACCTCCTCGAATTTACGAGCTTAAATGAAATATCCGTCTGGTGAAATGATGAGACTGCAGATCATATTCCCAGATCCAAATTGTTACAAATTACCAAGGTACTAAACACCTCGTCCCTCTTTTACCTCATCCGCAACCTTATCAATGAACTCGGAAGCAGTCATAGGGGGCAGGTTCTTACCGTCACGAAGGCGAACAGTAATTGTACCGTTTTCCTTTTCTCTTTCGCCGACTATGAGCATATAGGGAATTTTATTTACCTGTGCCTCTCTGATCTTATAGCTCAATTTTTCATTGCGCAAATCTTTTTCTATTCGTATCCCTCCCTGACGGAGTACTTTGAATATTTTTTCGCAATATTCAAACTGATCATCAGTGATATTGAGAATTCGCGCTTGAACAGGTGCAAACCAGAGCGGAAATACACCAGCATAATGCTCAATCAACACACCTATAAAACGTTCAAGAGAGCCCATAAGTGCCCGGTGAATCATGATGGGCTGATGTTCACTGTTATCTTTTCCGATATAACTGAGTTGAAAACGTTCAGGGAGATTGAAATCTACCTGTATAGTAGAACACTGCCAGGATCGTCCGAGCTGATCTTTAATCTTAATATCGATTTTAGGTCCGTAGAATACACCTTCACCGGGGTCGATCTCAAAGTCGAGGCCTTTTTTCTCAAGGGCAAGTTTAAGAGATTCCGTGGCCAGGTCCCAGTTTTCATCTGAGCCGACATATTTTTCTGGACGGGTGGAAAGGTAAATATCATACTGATCAAAGCCAAACGTTTTGAGGATAAGCAGGTTAAGTTCAAGTATGTTGAATATCTCATCCTCAAGCTGATCAGGGCGACAAAAAATGTGAGCATCATCCTGGGTAAAGCCGCGAACGCGAAGGAGGCCGTGAAGAGCCCCGGCCCGTTCGTATCTGTATACTGTTCCCAGTTCACACCAGCGGATTGGAAGCTCTCTGTAACTGCGTTTCCTGTTGTTATACACTCCGATATGGAAAGGACAGTTCATCGGTTTGAGCTGATATGCTATCCCATCGATATCCATCGGTGCATACATGTTTTCACTGTAGAAATC
>JAUVON010000220.1 GCA_030599175.1 Desulfobulbaceae bacterium
ATTATGAATTTTTCAGAGAAGTTTTCAGATCATATTCTACCTGATAAAATTCATGACCTTAATGTGTGCTTCCAGGTTGACGGCGTAACTGAAAATTACGGCGGCACTGCAGGAAATATCGCCTATGCCATGAACCTCATGGGTGAATCTGCAGCATTATCTGCAACGATTGGAAGTGACCACCATAAATACTTCGACTGGTTAGGTGCCAACGGCATTGACAGGGACGGAGTCAAAGTAATTTCCAGCGAGCTTACAGCCGGTGCATATATCACAACGGATCAGACTAATAATCAGATTACCGGTTTCAATCCCGGTGCCATGAAGTTCTCGTCCGAACTGGATTTTTCAACACTTGAGCCTGAAAACAGTCTCCTGCTGATCTCCCCGGGCAACCTGGATGACATGATTAACTATCCACAACAATGTAAAAAAAGAGGGATTGACTATATTTTCGACCCAGGCCAGTCTCTTCCCATGCTGCAGGCGAAAGATCTGGTTGAGGCAATTACCGGCTGCAGAATGCTCATTGTAAATGATTATGAATTCAACCTGATACTTGATAAAACTGAACTCAGCAAAGACGATCTTATAAACCGAACCACAGCAACAATCATCACCTACGGAGAAGCAGGCTCTAAAATTTTCGGACAACACGGGATATATGAAATTCCGACCTATACAGCCAGGCAGGTTATTGATCCTACCGGTGCCGGAGATGCGTACAGAGGTGGGCTTGTCAGTGGAATGATTCAAGGCAGAGATCTGGAAACCTGCGGCCGACTGGGAAGTGGCTGTGCCTCCTTTGCTGTTGAATGCAATGGAACCCAGGTCTACGCATTTTCCCGGAAAGAGTTGGAAGCAAGGATGAGTCAGCAGGGATAAACCACAACCACAGGCATAATCTGCTCAATGCCTTCAGATGAACTCCTGCTCCATGATACCTTCCTGGAAAACCTTGGCCTTTAAAACAGGATCAGGTACAGTATCTGCAAAATAGCGATGGATTTAAGTTTCTACAACGCCATCACCTGTCAAAAAGATATAAGGAACTAATTCAGATGACTGACTTTACCTATCAGACCCCCTTTCCGCTGGCTGAAGATGAGACAAAATACCGAAAGATTGAAGGATCTGAAAAGTTTGTGGACGTCGACCGGTTCAACGGACAGGAGATGTTGAAAATAGACCCGGAGGCACTGACAGTACTGACAAATATAGCCATGCGGGATTTGTCCTTTATGTTGCGCCCTGAGCATAACAACCAGGTGGCAAAAATTCTGGATGACCCGGAGAGTTCGGAAAACGAGAAAGGCGTGGCACTGGCCTTTCTTAAAAATGCTGAAATATCCTCACAATTTGAACTACCGATGTGTCAGGATACCGGGACAGCAATTATCATGGGGAAAAAAGGCCAGAACGTCTGGACCGGAACCGACGATGCTAAAGCACTCTCCAAAGGAGTTTTCAAAACCTATACAGAAGAGAACCTGCGCTACTCCCAGACCGTACCACTGGACATGTATACCGAGATAAACAGCGGCACCAATCTGCCCGCACAGATTGATCTCTATGCCGTTGAAGGAACCGAGTACAAATTCCTGTTTATTGCCAAGGGTGGAGGCAGCGCAAACAAGACCTATCTCTACCAGGAAACCAAGGCTTTACTTAATCCGAAGACTCTCGAAAATTTTATGATCGAGAAAATGAAGAGTCTGGGCACTGCCGCCTGCCCACCCTACCACCTGGCTTTTGTCGTCGGCGGAACAAGTGCCGAAACCACCTTGAAAACTGTAAAACTGGCATCCGTCAAATATCTTGACGGACTGCCGACCCAGGGTAACGAGCATGGACAAGCCTTCCGGGACATTGAGCTTGAAGAGAAGATGCAGACAGCTGCACAGAATCTTGGTATCGGTGCACAGTTTGGAGGTAAATACTTTACCCATGATATCCGCGTCATTCGGCTGCCACGACATGGTGCTTCCTGCCCGGTAGCTATGGGTGTCTCCTGCTCAGCCGACAGAAATTTAAAAGCAAAAATCAACAGAGAAGGATTATGGGTAGAAGTTCTTGATAGTGACCCCGGCAAGTTAATCCCCGAACAGTACCGGGGAAAGCATGGTCAGGGAGTACAGATAGACCTGAACATACCTATGAAAGAAATACTGGCCGAGCTGACCGGACATCCTGTTGGAACCTCCCTGCTGCTCACCGGTACTATTATTGTTGGTCGTGATATTGCCCATGCCAAATTCAAAGAATTGCTCGATGAAAGCAAGCCGCTGCCTGAATATCTGAAAAAGCATCCCATCTATTATGCCGGTCCGGCAAAAACTCCGAAAGGAAAACCATCCGGATCTTTTGGCCCGACCACGGCCGGCCGCATGGACAGTTATGTCGACCTGCTCCAATCCCATAGCGGCTCAATGGTCATGATTGCCAAAGGCAACCGTTCACAGCAGGTCACCGACGCCTGTCAAAGGCATGGCGGTTTCTACCTCGGTTCAATCGGTGGCCCGGCCGCGATCCTGGCCGAAGAAAACATCAAAAAGGTTGAGTGTATTGACTATCCTGAACTCGGAATGGAGGCTGTCTGGCAGATTGAGGTTGTTGATTTCCCGGCATTTATCCTGGTAGATGACAAGGGAAATGACTTCTTCTCTGAGTTGATGTAAAAAGTCACAGCAGCATACGTTTAAAAGTACCAACCCCGGTAAAAAACTGTGTTTTATCGACTGATAACATGACATTACAAGGTAAACAAGAAATCGCTTCAACACCTTTTTTATCTATAAGCTGGAAGTTGCCCCTGCTGCTGGGGTTCCTGCTTTCATTCCTGTACCTGCATTTTTTTGAAAACAGGGCATTTGTTGAGCTTGAAATTCAAGTCCCTCAAAAAACCTGGTTCAATATGTATTGGGCTGAAGACGGGGAGGGATTCAGTAAGTGGAGAAGAGCGAGGGTTCGGATAGCTCCCGAGAAACAGCAGTATAGTTTTTACCTGACAGATCTCAGAAAAATCGAGCGGTTGCGCATTGATCCCCATATGTATGAAGGAGAGGTGGTAATTAAATCATTGCAGATCTCGCAAAACGGTAAGCAGTCTCTGCAATTTACAAAAAAAAGCGAATTTAAGCAGCTGCAACCCCTTTTCCATATAGGTTCTTCGCAATGGACAGCGGATGGTTTTCATATCTCTTCAACCGGCAACGATCCCCAATTGGAACTGGCAGTTAATCTGCATGATGGCCCCTCCAGGGTATGGGTGTTGTTTACACATATTGTCGCAATCTTTTCCCTTGTATTTCTCTTTTTCTTCTCTACTGAAAATTTTCGCCGGGAGAAAAATTTTATACCTCTCTTTTTTGTCACCGCATTTGCATTAATTGTGGTGATGGCCGCAATCACTGTAGAAAACGTACATCCCGATGAATATGTACACCTTGATGCAGCAGAGTATTACAAAGATAATTTTTTACCCCCTGCTGTAGATGATCCAGCCATTCATCATTCCTATTCTGTATACGGTGTATCACGCTTAAACGGACATGAGATCTCCTATTTTTTCACCGGAAAACTGGCCAATCTGCTCCAATCGTTTCACCTTCCAGAATATCTCAGTTTACGCGCTTTCAATGTGCTTCTTTTTTTCCTGCTTCTTCTCTATATCCTGCAAAGCCCGGGTGCTCGAATAATGGCAGTACCTTTGTTGATTTCGCCCCAGATATGGTACATTTTCAGTTATTGTAATTCTGATGCTTTTGGGCTTGTAGTTGCCTTTATTGTCGCCTGTCAGTTCGCTTTACCCCATTCAATGTTAAATTCCTGTCTTTTGGACACCACACAGAAGAAACATGCTCTACCACTGCTTTTTCTCGGTTTTCTGGCAGCTCCTCTCTTTCTGCTGAAAAAAAATTATCTGTTTTTCATCCTCTTTATTGCAGGGTATCTGGCATGGAAAATATTTTATCAGGTAGAGTCTGAGCTGAGACGCCAATACTGCAGGAAGGCTGTCATCATAGTTTGTATAGGCCTGAGCCTTGCCGGTCTCAGGATAGGAGCCAACTACGCCGTTAACGGCATAGACATGGCTGCACAAATGGCAAATATTCAAGAGCAGTTAGCTGATCCCATGTATAAACCGTCCACCCCTATAGAAGAAAAGCATCCTTTCTTATATCGTAAGGCACGGGGGCATACCCTGGAAAAGGTAATAGTAGTTGACCGCTGGTTTGAGCGGACATACCGCAGTGCTTTTGGTGTTTATGGATATTTTACCGCCAGTGCAGTGGATTCATATTATAATACCGTTCGGCCCGTGGGAATTGCCCTTTTTCTACTTGTGGGTATCACCCTGGTTTTTCGGGGAGGAGTAACCGGCAATTTGTTGTTCGCTTTTTTCATTTCCTGTGCAGGTGCCCTTATTGCAGCATCCTTATATCATTCCTGGACCAGCGATTACCAGACACAGGGAAGGTACCTGTTTCCAATGATCCCCATGGTCTGTGTAGTTTTGTACCATGCGCGGCCATTGATGCAGGGAACACTCTATAAATTACTGATTTCAGCTCTTTTTGTATTATCAGTCTATTCCTTTGTGTTTGTCGGGTTAATGCGATTGCCTAAAATTATATAGTAGCTCCTGAGATAGGTTTTATGTCTATTTTTATTGATGCCCACGTCCATATCTATTCAGAATTTGCTATAGAGCAATTTTTTACAGCAGCATTTGATAACTTCCTAAGAGCCTCAAAAAGTGAAAACCTGTCTGAAAATGCCAGCTACGTTCTGGCATTGGCCGAAGGGGAAGGCTATGATGTTTTCTCCAGTTTGTCTCAGAATGCAGTTTCCTTTGAAAACAAGTCAGAGAAACAAACCGAGTCTGAATCGTTAGTTTTTTATAAAACAGCAGAACCAGACAGCCTTTTAGCATGCAGGGGAAATGAGACTATTGCTCTACTGGCAGGGAGACAGCATGTCAGCAGGGAAAATATAGAGGTAATCTCCCTGTTCAGCTCTGTTAAGCTCGAAGAAAAGGCGATGTCCCTTGCCGATCTGGCTCAGACAGTGGCAGCTAACGGGGGTATTGTAGTACTCCCCTGGGGAGTGGGTAAATGGTTTGGAAAGAGAGGAAAAGTGATGAGAAAATTTCTTGATACTGCTTATGAA
>JAUVON010000161.1 GCA_030599175.1 Desulfobulbaceae bacterium
GTTGTTTAAATATATCCATGGCGGGGAGTACCATATGTATAATCCGGGTGTAGTTATAGCTCTGCAGGCAGCAGTCAGATCCGGCAGTTTTACCGATTACAGAGTGTATTCAGACCTTGTAACCGGACGTCCAGTATCCTGTCTTCGTGATCTTTTCAGACTTAAGCCGGGGAAAAAACCGATATCAGTGGGTCAGGTAGAACCTGCAGAAGACTTTTATCCTCGCTTTGACTCCGCTGCAATGTCCATCGGGGCTCTTGGTCAGGAGGCTCATGAGGCTCTGGCTATTGGCATGAACAGGCTTGGTGCATTTTCAAACAGTGGCGAGGGAGGGGAAGACCCTGACAGGTTCGGCACCGAGCGGGTATCAAGAATTAAACAGGTCGCCTCGGGAAGATTTGGGGTTACTCCTCACTACCTGATGAACGCGGATGTGATTCAGATTAAAATGGCCCAGGGTGCCAAACCGGGAGAAGGAGGTCAGCTTCCAGGTCATAAGGTGACTCCTCAGATAGCGGCACTTCGCTATTCTATTCCAGGAGTAACGCTGATCTCTCCGCCACCTCACCATGATATTTATTCCATTGAGGATCTGGCCCAGTTGATTTTCGATCTTAAACAGGTCAACCCTCAGGCCCGGGTCAGTGTTAAACTGGTTTCCGAGCCGGGTGTAGGTACCATCGCAACGGGGGTTGCAAAGGCATATGCCGACATGATAACTATTTCCGGATACGATGGCGGTACAGGGGCCAGTCCTCTGACTTCTGTGAAATATGCAGGTAGTCCCTGGGAGCTTGGGCTGGCTGAAACCCAGCAGGCACTTGTTGCTAACGGCGTCAGGCACAAGGTACGATTGCAGGTAGATGGTGGCCTGAAAACGGGGCTTGACATTATAAAGGCGGCAATCCTTGGGGCTGAAAGTTTCGGTTTTGGTACCGGGCCGCTTATCTCACTGGGTTGTAAATTCCTGCGCATTTGTCATCTGAATAATTGTGCAACCGGAGTTGCCACCCAGGATGAAACACTCAGAAAGGAGTACTTTGCCGGGGTGCCTGAAATGGTGGTCAACTATTTCCGGTTTATGGTGGAGGAGACCAGGATGCTGATGGCTGAGCTTGGGGTTAAAAAGCTAACCGACCTGATTGGCCGTGTTGATCTTTTGCAGGAAGTTGAAGGTGTCGGCAGCAAACAACAAAAACTTGTGCTGCAATCTATTCTTACACCGGTCATTGCTGCAAGCGGAAGCGACGTCTTTCATCGAGAGCGAAATAATCCTGATGATCCGGGCACCCTTAATCTTAAACTTGTAGACCAGTTTGAAACAGCGGTGCAGAATGGCAGTGGCGGAAGTGTAGATTTTCCAATCCGTAACACAGATCGTTCGGTGGGCGCACGCCTTTCAGGGACAATTGCGGCATTGCACGGCAATCAGGGAATGGCAGGAAATCCTGTGGAAGTGAGGTTGAATGGAACTGCCGGCCAGAGTTTTGGTGCCTGGAATGCGGGCGGTCTCCATATGCTTCTGACAGGGGATGCCAACGATTATGTGGGCAAAGGAATGGCTGGTGGAAAACTTGTAATTCGGCCGCCTCAAGGGGTGGCATACAAGAGTCACAAGGCTGTGATTATGGGCAATACCTGCCTCTATGGCGCTACCGGCGGGCGGCTCTATGGCGCCGGTCTGGCAGGAGAACGCTTTGCTGTTCGTAACTCGGGTGCAAAGGCTGTCATTGAAGGCATCGGCGATAATGGCTGTGAATATATGACCGGAGGCATTGTTACCATACTTGGGGAGACCGGCATCAATTTTGGTGCTGGAATGACCGGCGGCTTTGGCTATGTGCTGGATGAATTCAGTTCTTTTGAGTCGAGGATTAATGGTGAGTTGATTGAGCTCTGTTCCCTTGAGGGCAGAACCGTTTTGATTGAACACCTGAGGGGGATTGTCAACAGACATTTTGAGGAGACGGGAAGCAGCAGAGCTGAAGAGATTCTCGAAGGTTTTGATGACCATTATCTGACTCTGTTTAAACTGGTTAAGCCAAAAACTACGGATATTTCAGCTCTGCTGGGACGTCGCGGCCGGTCAGCCCGAGAAACACTGGAAACAGCACAATGAGGGAAAGGAAATGAGCCAGAATCTATTTCAGTTTATTGAGGTTGATCGTGTCGACCCCCGGAAAAAAAGAATAGAACGAAGACGGCAGGAATTTGTAGAAATATATGACCCCTTTATAAAATCACAGGTTGAGATGCAGGCGGATCGCTGCCTTGGCTGTGGTAACCCCTATTGTGAATGGAAGTGTCCGGTTCATAACTATATCCCCGACTGGTTGGGGCTTGCTAATGAAGGACGGATTTTTGAGGCTGCAGAGCTCTGCCACCAGACTAACAGCCTGCCGGAAATCTGCGGCCGTGTATGTCCCCAGGATCGTCTCTGTGAAGGTGCCTGTACAATAACCGGTTTTGGTGCTGTTACTATCGGTAGTATTGAGAAGTATATTGTCGATACAGCCTTTGCAATGGGGTGGCGACCGGATCTTTCCAGGGTTGCTATGCATGATTTGAAAGTTGCTGTTATCGGTGCGGGACCTGCTGGGCTTGCCTGTGCTGATGTATTGATACGAAATGGTGTCAGACCTGTAGTCTATGATAGAAATCCGGAGATAGGCGGTCTTCTCACCTTTGGTATTCCCTCGTTCAAACTTGAAAAGCGGGTAATGGAGTTGCGTCGGGAGATCTTTTGCGACATGGGCATAGAGTTTTGTCTTGAAACCGAGGTGGGAAGAGAGATTGAATTTGCTCAACTGGTGACGGACTATGATGCACTGTTTGTCGGCATCGGCACCTCCTCCCCTATCAGTGCTGGGCTGGACAATGAAGATGCAGAAGGAGTACACGATGCCCTCGATTATCTTATCGGTAATACAGACAGTCTGATGGGTCTGAAACGCAGCCGTTATCCTTTTATAGGGCTGAAAGGAAAGCGTGTCATTGTACTGGGTGGCGGTGATACGGCAATGGATTGTCTGCGTACGGCTATAAGGCAGGGTGCAGCAGATGTTGCCTGTGTCTACAGGCGAAACCGGGAGAATATGCCGGGATCTGCCAGAGAGGTGAAAAATGCGGAAGACGAGGGGGTGCGGTTTTTGTGGAATCTCCAGCCTCTGGCACTGACCGCGGACGAAAAAGGCAGGGTCACAGGGGTTAAGGTAGTGACAACACGGCTCGGTGACTCCGATGAACGCGGGCGGCAAAGCCCTGAACCGGTTGCCGGAACCGAGGACGTTCTAGAGGTGGATTGTGTGTTGATGGCCTTTGGTTTCAAACCAGATCCTCCACCATGGCTGACAACCAGTGACATTGCAGTAAATGAAAGAAAATGTATCCTGACAGGAGAGCAGGGTGCAATGACCTGCCAGACCAGTAATGTAAAAGTTTTTGCCGGAGGTGATGCTGTTCGTGGCTCAGATCTGGTTGTAACTGCTATTGCCGAAGGCCGGGGAGCTGCCGAAAATATTTTGGAGTATCTGGGGGTGTAGGGGTTAGCCTTCCTGCTGTTCGGGCAGGCTGCAGGCATTGAGAAAATCCTTTATCCCTTCGACATCTTTAAGTCGTCCGTAAACAGTTATCACATCACCCACATGCAGTTTAGTATGTCCTTTTGGGATGACTATCTGGCCGCCCCGCTTGATTGAGACCATATTGACTGTATCCGGCAGGGAGAGGTCCTTTATCAGGGCGGAACTGCAGGCGTCCTCTTCCTTCAGCACAAATTCCACAAAACCGTTTTCCTTGGGTTGACGAAGGTCTACCTGGTGTTCGACTATCTGGCCTCTCTGTTTTCGGACAATGCCGACATCATAGGCCCGGAGGATGTCGCTCCGGCTGATAAGGCCGCATAACCGGCCCGAACCGTCACGGGAAATAACAGGCAGTCTTGCCAGGTCACGGGGTGACATCTTCTGGATTGCCACCCAAATAGGCTCGTCCGGGAAGACGGTAATGGGATCTTCTACGGCGAAATCAGCGACTTTAAGTCCCCTGGAGCTGAAGTCCTCAGCAGACTGCGCTCTATGCATATCCTGAAGAGTGACAATACCCCAGAGTTTATCATTATCCGCCAGGACAGGAAAGCCGAGCAGGTTTTTCTCCTGAAAAAGGGCCATGGCGTCAGAAAAATATTGGTCTTTGTGGATAGTTACAGGATGACTTTTCATCACTTCGCTGATCTTAACTCCCTGCATGATATCCATATCCCGTCCTTCGGAAAAACGTACCCCGCGTTTCGCAAGTTTCATGGTATAGATCGATTCAGGGTGGAGCCACTGAGAAAAATAGCTGGCAGCGACTCCTGCGACCATAAGCGGCAGGATCATCAGATAGTCGTTGCTCATTTCAAAAACGATGAGCATTGCGGTCAGAGGTGCACGGGCAGTAGCTGAGAAAACGGCCGCCATTCCCACCAGGGCAAACGCGCCTGTATTTCCCTCAAGGGACGGGATCCAGATACTGAACAAATGACCCATGGAACCGCCAAGCACGGCACCGATAAAGAGAGAGGGAGCAAAAACACCGCCGGAATTTCCGGATCCGAGGGTAAATGATGTGGCAAGCGGTTTTATAAAAATAAGAAGGACCATTATCCAGAGCGCTGCTTTTCCCTGGATAGCTGCTTCGATAAAGGGGAAGCCGGAGCCGTACATATGAGGAATGTGTGTTGTGCCTGTACCGTGAGCTACTGATGAAGCAGGAAATTCGAGGCCGGGAAGATTCATATAAGCCAGGCCGAGGATACCGAGTAGTACACCTCCTACAGCCGGTTTTAGGATTTGTGGGAATTTCCAGTTATCAAAGACGTCTTCTGAGAAGTTGAGCATCTTCATGAACATGATTCCAACAAGTGCTGCTGTCAGGCCGAGGATGAGATAGAGTATAATTTCTACAGGACTCTGCAGACTGTAAGTTGGTACCTGGAAGGCAAATGTATCACCGATAATTGATCGGCTGACAACTGAGGCTGCTACTGCGGCGATGACAACGTTGCCAAAGGCGCGCATCTGCAGACCGCACATAAGTACTTCTATGGCAAAGGCGACGCCGGCAATAGGGGCATTGAAGGTTGCAGCGATGCCTGCTGCAGCCCCGCAGGCGACCAGGTTTCTGATTCGCTCATCGGAGAGACGAAGGAGTTGCCCGATAGAGGAGCCAAGGGCCGAACCTACCTGGATGATAGGACCTTCCCGTCCTGCAGAGCCGCCTGTCCCTATGCAGAGGGCAGACGCTGCGATTTTTGCTACTGCAACCCTTGCACGAATCCTGCCACCACGAAGAATAAGGGCCTGCATGACTTCGGGTACTCCATGCCCTTTCGCCTCTTTGGCAAAGAGGATAAGAGGCCCCACCAATAATCCTCCGATCACCGGGACAATTACATAGATCCATTTGCCGATACCAGGTAGGATCGATGAGACGGAAGTATAGGAGAAGTCCTGAATGGCAAAAATGAGTTTTACAAAAAATACCGAGGCAAGTCCAGTGCTTGCACCAACAACTACTGAAAGGATCAGGAGGTGTAAACCTTCAGGAGGGGCGAAGCGATCAATGTACGAACTGATGGTGGCTCGTTTTTGGGTCATCTGGATTTCATTGAAGAAAAAACACTGCTTTTATAAAAAGTTATGGTGTCATAACCACAACTGACATATCAGCTGCAGTGCTGGTGAACCTGCACAAACGACCACACACATTACTTGCCCTGAACCCTGCTTAATACAGCGTTCCCTCAAGATATTCAAGAATTTTTTATAAGCTGTCCAGGCCAAATCTTACTATTTGAACTGTAAAGCTTTTCGTGCCTCCTGGCGAAGGGCCATATCCAGAATCACTAGAGATGCCATGCCCTCTACGATGGGAACTGCTCTTGGCACCACGCATGGATCGTGTCGGCCCTTTGCCTCAAGTACGGCAGATTCACCTGAAAAATCGGCAGTGTTCTGGGGTAGAGAGATGGTTGCAGGCGGCTTGAAACCGATACGCAGAGTAATGTATTCCCCGTTTGAAATGCCTCCCTGGATACCGCCGGAATTGTTTGTTTCTGTTCCCAGACGATCTTCTTTTCTTATAAATGGGTCATTATGCTGTGATCCCCTCAAGCGGGTGCCTGCAAAGCCTGATCCCACCTCAAAACCTTTTGTTGCAGGTATTGCCAGCATTGCCTGGGCCAGCTTTGCCTCAAGCTTCTCATAGGTTGGTTCGCCAAATCCCGGAGGTACATTACGGATGACACAGGAGACTGTTCCACCGATGGAATCGCCAAGATCTTTTAAGTCCGTTACTAAAGCCGTCATTTTTTCTGTGGCATTACGGTCGGGGCAGCGTACTATGCTTTTATCAATCTCAGATCTGGTAATTGTGTCAAAGTCAACAGTCTCGGCTTCAATCTCTCCCACACTGCTGACCCAGGCGACTATATCAATGTTGTATTTTTCTTTCAATAATTTGGTAGCGACAGCTCCTGAA
>JAUVON010000399.1 GCA_030599175.1 Desulfobulbaceae bacterium
AGATCACTATACTTCAGGGAATTGGAATCATAACAGCTATTTTCGGCATAATTGTAACTGCCTTTTAAATTTTTTCCTGTTTTTTCTATTGGCAGATTCGGAACTGAAACCTGCGATACCTCCAATAAATCTACATAAGTTTATATAAAAGTCATACATTCTGCGAGGGTAAAGGGAACCAGGTCTTTACTACGCTCCACTTGTATCATCACTTGCTCCCATTCTTCCCAACTATTCCTCATATCGCTGTTCAATAATCAGGGCAGTCCTGACAAGCCATGTGACAACAGTAATACCCAGGCATAAAATACCCAGCGTTACACCGAGTTCTACCCAGGTCGGCAGATAGTCAACTATTTCACCGAGCGGCGAAGGAATAAGACCAGGTACAATCAGACCAATACCTTTTTCCATCCAGACCGCCACAAATAAAAATGCGCAGGCGGGCAGGAGCACCTTGGGGTTGTTTTTTCCCGGATTAAATGCGAGCACTAGAGTAGCAACCAGGTTAACGCTCACAGAGGTCCAGATCCAGGGCACTAAAGAATTATGACCATCTATACCGAAAAAGAGGTATATGGCAGAAATTGAATGATGGGTCGGAAAATAGAATTCCTTGAATATTTCAGAAAAGAGCATAAGCAGGTTGATAATCGCTGAAATAACAATAATCATCCGTAATTTGTTAAAAACCTTTGGATCAATTTTATAACTGGTGGCGCTGTGAATAACCGCCAGGATCAGTGTGATCAGAGCGGGACCGGCGGCAAAAGCAGAGGCAAGAAACCGCGGCCCCATGAGTGGATTGTTCCAGAACGGCCTTGCAGGCAGTCCCTGGTAGAGAAATGCTGTCACCATATGGATGGAAAAGGCCCAAAAAATTGACAGGAAAACAAAAGGTCGGTACTTTCTCTCGTCAGCTTCACGCCCCATATAATGACTATAAAGAATATAAGCGGGAACGAGGGCGTTAAGCAGAAGATACCCATTCAAGACAAGTACATCCCATGCCAGGATTGATGAAGGAAAGTTAAAGAGACCAATACCTGGAATCAGATGCCAAGCTTGAAGCGGCCCACCCATATCCACGACGATAAAGGAGAGGCACATAACCAAAGCACCAACAGCTACACCTTCACCAATGAGAACCACCCGATGAAAATCGGGATCATGAAACATATATGCAGGCAAAATCAACATGACAGCCGCAGCCGCAACACCCACAAGAAAAGTGAAATTGGATATGTAAAACCCCCAGCTGACAATATCATTCATACCCGTTACAGACAGACCGTATCGGGCCTGGAACGAATAGGCATATATTCCAATACCCATACCAATGAGCAGAAGAATCCTGAAAAGCTGAAAGGTGATACTGCCCTTGAGATTCCAGCGGATGGCATCAACAAAAAAGGTTTTGAGATTTTTATCCGGGACTGCTTTCATGTAACTCCCCTTTTGAACGCATCAAACGGTTAGATTTTTATAATGCCATCAGTCAATAAAATACCAAAATTTAGGTTGAGTACCGATATTTTCCTTCATCCTAAAAACCTTTTTATGTTTCAACACATAGCGGATCTCACTGTCCGGGTCGAGCAGGTTGCCAAAAACCCGTGCCCCGGTTGGACAGGCCTCAACACAGGCGGGAAGCCTGCCTTTACGGGTACGCTGGATACAGAAAGTACATTTTTCCATCTTACCCATGGGCCGCTTCCGGTTACCAAGGTAGTGCTGCTTGGTCGTGATTTCTTCTTTTGGTACTTCACCTTTGCCCCAGTTAAACCGCCGTCCGTAATAGGGACAGGCAGCCTGACAATAGCGGCAGCCGATGCACCAGTTATAATCAACGACCACAATACCGTCGGGTTCTCTCCAGGTTGCTTTGGTGGGACAGGCCTTGATGCAGGGGGCTTTTTCACAATGGAAGCACTGGGCCCCCATATAAAATTTATCATCCACCGGCACTTTATGATAATACTGACCATCCCCGGTACTGGGATCAAGCTGCCCCGGCTCCATTTCAAAAATCCGGATATACTGGATGTTGGTCTTGCGATCCAGATTATTCTCTTTCACACAGGCGGTTACACACTCCATAAATCCTTCGCAGCGTGTAATGTTAAAAGCATAACCGAAAAGTACTTTTTCAACCGGTGGTTCAGTGCCGATCTGCACATCAATATTATCCTGAAATTTTGCCAGCCTTTCCAACCGTGTCACTGTCTCATCTTTTTCCTCCTGAGACATAAGTCTGTAATTCTTCTTGAAATATTCCTGCCATCGTAATTTCAACTCCCCAGCTGAGGCTGGATCAGCAGCCGACATATAGCTCGCAGCCAGCGCTGCACTCCCTGCTGCTGCAGCAATCGATGCCCCTTTCAAAAACGTCCGTCTACTGCTTGGTTTTTCCAGGACATCTTCAATGGTTGTTTTTGCTTCGTCTTGTTTTTGTGAACTCATTATATCCCTGTCAGTTCAACGGTACCGAATAGGTTGCCGGGAATCGTTTTTCAAATCGCGGAGAATGAGGATCATGACAACTTGCACACTTATAACCCACACGGTCGCCGGCCCAGTTTGAGACCCGCTTGCCATGCGCTCCTCC
>JAUVON010000202.1 GCA_030599175.1 Desulfobulbaceae bacterium
AAACCACTGGAAAGTGAGCAGGAATTTCCTAGCACCATCATTGCCGGGACAGTTGAGCCGCCAGTTTAATCGCTTCAATCATCGACTGTGGGTTAGCGCGACCTTCTCCGGCTTTTCCGAAGGCAGTACCATGATCAACTGAAGTGCGAACAATAGGGAGTCCTATTGTTACGTTGACACCTGCCATATGGCCCCAGGTATCAGTCTTGTTATCAAACTGGAAACCAACCAGCTTGGTAGGAATATGACCCTGGTCGAGGTGCCTAGCTTAAGAGTAGTTTTGGCGTAACCCGAGGTCGTAACCGCCAGCACCATGAATAGAGAAAAAACAACAACTACCAACAATTTCTTTTGCATAACTGTCTCCTTGGTTTGAAAAATTAAACATCCGTATTTGCCGTTAATTTCCTTATCCATCTTATTCACGATTCAAGGATCGGAAACGTATTGGCACCTTGTGGCATAACTGTAATTTTAGGAAAATCAGTGCCACATTTCTCATATGCTATCGTCAAAGCCTCATCTATAGTGGCGACCCCTTGAACACCTGCCTTACGGGCTAATTGAATGTTTTTTTCCAGGGTAACCAGAATGATGTGACCTTGATTGGCATACTCTAATTGCCGTACTGCGATCCACCCTGAAATGAGAAAGTTTTCTCGTACGGCTTTCTCCATATCCAAAGCGGTGGGGTAGTTAAACCAGTCAAAGAACTCCGCGGGGTCTTCAATATACGGACATTCTGCAAGGACGATAACAACACCTCCGGGCTTCATTGCGTAAATTGCATTGTCGATGGTCTTCTGGGACTGATAGAGGTTAATGTCTTTAGGGTACCCACCGGCTGAAGCGATGACTATGTCGGCCTGTTCCTGGATCGTCACCCCGAAAATCTCATCCACCAGCCTGGTAGCCTGTTGCCAGGCAGAGACCCAATTGCCCGTAAAAATACCGGTAATATCACCATCAAGATTCGGCACCACATTTACGAGAAAATCGGCTTTGAGGAATGCCGCTGCTTCCATCATATCTTCGTGAGATGGATTGCCGGTCGTTTTCATATTGGCGGCCAGAGAACTGGAACCATCTCCGACATTCTTTTCCATGGCCCACATATGACTCTGTTGAATTGTCTTGAGTGAAGATACCCCGGGCAGGATACTCTTCCTCCCCCCTCCATAGCCCACCATGTAGTGATAGATGACCCCACCGGTTAGAATAACTCGATCCGCCTCAGCCACTATACGGTTAAAAGAAACTTCCGTTCCCCGACTGGTCTTACCGTAATAAATCATATTGTCCGTGTCCCAGGCATCGTGGTTGATCACCTTGACACGTCGACAAATGGCTTCAGTGCATAGTTCTTCCAGCTCTTCAGCAGTGTTAGAGCGATGAGCTCCAACAGCAATGATGACAGTTATGTTTTCATCAGTAATACCGGCTTCGTTCAAATAATCAACCAGGATTGGCAGGCTAAGCTCATTATGCTGCCAGGCACGGGTGATATCGCTGACCAAGATAGCCACGGTCTCGCCCGGTTTAACAATTTCATGCAGTGGCGGACAATCTATAGGATGTGCCAACGCATATCGGTAGGCAGATTCCAGATTTTCAGGAGGTGTACGATTTTTTCCTACGAGGTGATAGAGAAGCTGCTCCGTCGGGATAGAAAAAGCGGTAGTTCCTTTTCCGATCTTCAGTTCAAAACGTCTGTCCTTCATGATAGTATCCTCTGGTCACTATGCTGTATTACAATTCTTTCATTTAAAGTTTGTCTGCTTCACCTTCTATCATCCGGTAGACATGTTCTTCCCCGGGGAACTCCCCTTTTCGCACGTCATCGATATAAGCGGCAAAAACTTTTCGGTATTCTTCTGCTACATTGCCGTAACGTTTGACGAACTTAGGTGTAAATGCCTGGAAAAGACCGAGGATGTCTGAACAGATCATTACCTGGCCATGGCAATCCCCGGCGCCGATACCATACACAGGAATGGGTAAGGCATCACAGATCAACCGAGTCACTTCCGGGGGAACTCCCTCCACGAGTAGAGCAAAAGCCCCTGACTCATAAACGGCCCTGGCATCTTCGATTATAGCTTTGGCACTATCCACCGTTCTCCCCTGGGCTCGAAACCCACCCTGCGCACCGGAACTCTGGGGTGTAAGGCCTACATGTCCCATCACCAGCATGCCACCGTCACTGATAGCCTTAATAACATCTGCAACCCGCGTCCCACCCTCCAGTTTAATGCAGTCTACACCCGCTTCTTTGTGAAAACGAATAGCATTTTCACATGCAGCTGACACCCCTGCCTGATAGGAGCCGAAGGGCATGTCACCAATGATGAAAGTATTTGGTGCAGCGCGACGTACGGCCTCAGTATGATATATGCATTGATCCATGGTTACGGGGACGGTGCCGGAATATCCGTAGACAGCCATCCCCAGACTATCTCCCACCAACAGCATATCCATACCTGCCTCTTCAGCCAGCTGGGCAGTGACATAGTCATAAGCAGTCATCCAGACGGCTCTTTGACCGTCATCTTTCATTTTCTGCAGATCAAAGCGCGTGAGTTTCTTTTTCAATATACTTCTCCTTTTCCAATAATTGCTACCCGTCCTACTAACACCCATAAAATGAATTTCACAACGATGCATGAAAGTGATGTGGTCGAGGAAGGTCGTTTAAAATTCCGGTTTATTCGGGTTAACTATTTTAGCCACCTGCAAGGGTAATAGAGACTCCCTTCTGTGCCAGAGCTCTGCTGATGGCCGGGTCAGGGAGACGATCAGTTATGATTTCAGAAGATTTTTCAACACTGAAAGCATCGAAGAATGCCACTGCTCCGAATTTAGAGGCATCAGCCAGAATAATGACTTTCTGGGCGGCTGCAGACATATACCGTTTTGTATAGGCGACATCCAGTGAGGTGTCACAATAGCTTGTGTCGGTAATAGCGTGAATACCCATCAGTGCCACATCTACGTGGAGGTTCCGGAGGAAGCTCGTTCCAGGTTCTCCCAGAAGGGAGTAAGATCCTCTTCTAAGGGAACCGCCGCAGACCATCAGATGGATTGATGGACTTCCTGCAAATAACTTTGCTATTCTAAGATCGTTGGTTACAGCAGTGAGTATCAAGCCGTTTTCCACTACCCGGCATGCTGCTTCATAGACGGTGGAGCTAGAATCAAAAATAACACTTTGGTGATCCTTCAGCCGGTCAGCCGCGAGCTTGCCAATGGCGGCTTTTTCTTTCCGGGCGATTTGGGATGCTGTCTGATAGTCCGATTCGAAGGTTGTTCCAGGGATTGACGTCAATGTGGCGCCACCATGGCTCCGTTGAATGATACCGGATTTAGTAATGCACGCCAGATCCCGCCGAATGGTCGGCAGTGAAACACCGACATTTTCAGACAGTTCCTGAACAGAAACAAAACCTTTTAGCCGGATCAGTTCAATAATCTGGCTGCGGCGCTGAACAGGAATAATATGTGAGTTTTTTTGAGTGAAAATCATCAATAAGACCCCATGTACTATCATTCTTCTCGCCAAGTAATCATAAACGATCACAAAAAGTCAAGGGAAAAATATTCGTGTTTGAGCTGGAATTGAGAATATATGCGATTCAGGATACATTTTGGAAGAAGGGATTCTGGACGAATTTATGATTTACAATAGAGATGGCGTCGTAAAAAGTCCCCTGCTTCGTCATTCCCGCGGCGGGAATCCAGAACGTGTTGAAATGACTGGATCGAAGTCTACGCTTATCTCCCGCCTGCGCGGGAATGACGGGATGGTGCAGAATTTGGGTTTTTACGAGTTTATCAATAGAAACTTATGCAAATCCGGCTTGAATAGTTGGGTAGGATATTGTAGAAAAAAATGACTTTGTATAATCGCAGTCAACGTTTGAAACGATATTTACCTGGTTAAATAACAAATCATGAGAGCCTAAATGAATACCAATATTACGTTAGCAGACAGGATCGAAAAACTTGGAATAGAAACAGCATTCGTAGTAGCTGCCCAGGCAGCGGCGCATAGTGCTGGAGGTAACAAGGTCTACCCCTTTCACCTTGGAGATCTTAACCTGAAGACACCTCATAACATCGCTGAAGCAGCTTGCCGGGCGTTACAAGAAGGCAGAACCGGCTATACAGCTAATGCAGGGATTCCGCAGCTGCGTGAAGCTCTTGCGGATGATTTTAACCGTACCCGGGGCACTGACTATACAATCGATAACGTAGCTGTTCAGCCTGGAGGCAAGCCGGTTATTGCAAAGTTTCTCCTTACTCTTATGAATCCGGGAGACGAAGTGCTCTACCCTAACCCTGGTTTCCCTATTTATGAATCCCAAATAGAGTTTCATGGCGGTATAGCAGTTCCATACGGAACCGTTCCGGGAGATGGAAACTTTACTTTCGATATTGAGGGACTCGAGGCATCTATTACTGAACGCACAAGACTGCTGATCGTAAACGATCTGCACAACCCAACCAGTGCAGAATGCAGCCCGGAAGACCGGCACCGAATTGCAGAATTGGCAGTAAAGCATGATCTCACCGTGCTGCTTGATGAAGCTTACTATGATATTCGCTATGACGGTGAACCTGCCTCGCTGATTTCTGAACCGGGCATGGAGGAACGAAGTGTAATTCTATATACCTTTTCCAAACGGTTTGCAATGACCGGCTGGCGCATCGGGGCTGCCCTGGGGCCGAAAAAAATCATTGATGTGATTGGCAAACTCAATGTAAATGATGAATCCTGCACAAATCATTTCGTCCAATATGCTGCCTTGGAGGCCCTGAATGGGGATCAGGGAGAAGTACTCAATATCCTCAAAGTTTTGCGGGAACGCCGTGACCTTTGCGTCGACCTACTTGCCGATATCGAAGGAGTGTTCTGCTATCGCCCGAATGCAACTTTTTATTTATATCCCGAGGTCACAGTAGCCATGGCAAACAAAGGTTTCAATGACTATCAGGTTTTTCTGGCAGCCATTTTAGAGAACACAGGAGTTTCAATGTGTGCCAGAGCACACTTCGGCACTCCTCTACCTGGCGAAACAAAACAGTATGTGCGTCTTGCCTACTCGGGAATTGATCTCGATTTAATTCAAGAGGGACTAGTAAAACTTAAAACCTATCTGGAAAGCTGACTCGGCAGCTGTTTCAAGGTCATAACAACCAAAAAAGCAGGCAGAGACAAAGTAGAAGATAAGACAGCCCTACCACCTTCCATCTCCCCATGATTTTTTCCGATCTTCGCAGTTGCGGCACAAATCCTGACAGGTAAGAGAGGAATTTGCCCTGTTGTGGAGTTTGCCATTCTTTTTCCTGCAAAAGATTCACAATTGTAAACAAAATAGTATAAAAAGTGGTGTCTTTAGTTTGATCATTGAGGGTCGGTTTCTCCCTGGAAAAGAATCGACGCCAGGCCAGGAACAGCAGACAGCCGCCCGCAACCGGCCAAAAAGCCTGCCAGAGTTTTATGCCAGCAAGGGAATGGCTCGCAAAAATACCGGCTGCA
>JAUVON010000148.1 GCA_030599175.1 Desulfobulbaceae bacterium
AGTTGCAAGAGGAGGGCCCTCCGAAACTGAGATTTGCTGCAGTACAGGATGCAAATCCAATATATTCATGTTTATGGCTTACCCTGCCTTCTTCCCTGGAGCAACGAACCAGTGCAATCTGATCTTCTATCGCTACCATTTTTTTACCTGTAAGCTCTGCTACTCGTTGTGCAACCTTTTCTTTTCCGGGGAAACAAAGGTTGGGTGGCACATCCGGATCGTTGACAACCGCAATTGCGTATCCTTCACAGCCCGGATATCCACATCCTCCGCACTGTGCAAGGGGCAGCGATTCCATGACTTCTTCTATGAGGGGATTAACCTCTACTGCAAACTTATGTGCAGCAAGAGCCAGGCCGATACCGAAAAACAGACCGATACAGCCAAGCAATACCAAGCCGCCCAGTGCTATTTTAACTAATTCCAGATCCATATCTTTATTACTCGCATGTTAAAATATGATAACCTTGTAAAAACCCAGACCTTTCGCCATCCCGTCAACACGTTCTGGATTCCCGCCTGCGCGGGAATGACGGAGCGGTGGACTTTTTACGACGCCATCAAAATATCTGTAATCCTGAAAAGCCAAGAAAAGCCATGGCAAACTGTCCGGCCACGATAAAAGCGATAGGAAGACCTTTAAAAGTAGGCGGTATATTTGCAAGCTCCATACGCTCACTCACTGAACTCATCAGGTAAAGTGCCAGAAGAAACCCACCGCCTGCTCCAAGGGACAACATTAATGTTTCAAAAACATTATAGTTATTGTTGGCAAGAATCAGGGGAACAGCGATAATCACGCAGTTAGCGATAACCAGAACAAGATAAACCCCAAAAGAGTTAAACAGAATGGGATTTACTTTTCTAAGGACTGTATCCACAGCCTGAACCGTGAGTGAAACCAGGCCGATAAACACCAGAATCTGCAGAAAATTAAGGTTATATGGTACAAGAATAAATTGGTAAAAGAACCAGCTCATCAGAGAGGCTGCCACCATAACCAGGGTGAAAACAACTCCCATTCCCTTTGCTGTGCTCTTTCGTTTGGAAGTCCCAAAAAAAACACAGAGCCCGAGGTACTTGGTAAAAACGAAGTTATTAATGAGTAGAGCAGAGATCAGGATGGAAAACAGGTATCCCAGATATGACTTACTTACCTTAAAGGTGGTTTTCTCCTGCCCCGGCAGCCCTGAGATAGAAACAATATGGGTTCGTATCATGTTTAAAGGTTCTGCAAACAGCAGAGAGACGGACTTTCCGTCGTCAGCAAGAGTTGCCGACTCAAGTTTCAACCTGATATCCGGATCGGGTTCTTCAAATACGGTATAGTTTCCGGTAACTTCCGCAGTTGCTTTATCCAGTGGTGCAGAAAAAGAAACAACTATTTCATTGTCTCCTGCAAAGTTTTGATCAGTTATAAAATCGGCGCCATGGGCCAAAATCGGAGCCAGACAAAGTATCAAAGCCATAAACAGCAGGAAATGAATTTTGTTAAAAGTCATCATTTTAACCTTGGATAATCTAGCATTCTAGATGGCTGAGTAAAAAACGTCATCACCCTTTTGATCGTTTATAATACAATTCAATCCAGTTAAAAAAGGCCATCATTAAACCGACCACAAAAAATCCTGCACAGGGAAGGATAAAGAAAAGCAGTGGTTTAAAGCCAAGAACATCATAGCCGAGAACAGCACCTGAACCGAGAAGTTCCCTGACAAAACCGATAACCACCATGCCCACCATAAAGCCAAGCCCCATCCCCAGACCGTCCCAGAAGGAATCTTTGACACTCTCTTTGCAGGCAAACATTTCAAGGCGCATGGTTATGATGGCAAAGGCGACGATAAGTTTAACGAAAATCCCCATTTTGGCATACGCATCCGGCAGAAGTGCTGCCAGTACCAGGTCTATTACGGTTACCCATGTTGCAATTGTCAGGGTATAGGTCGGAATGCGAATCCTGGGATGAATCAGGTTTTTAAAGATTGAAATGGTTACACTGGAAAAGACCTGGACAAAGAGTACGGCGATCCCCAGCATGACACCATTCATAACAGTTGTTGAGATTCCCACTGCCGGACACATGGAGAGTGCCAGCCTGAAAATCGGGTTTTCACTCAGAATCCCGTTGACAACCAGCTGCATGCTTGATTTATCATTTGCCATTTCTGTTCTTACCCCAGGTGCTAAAAGGAGACAGCAAGCTGCTGCTCCTTCAAAACGTTATCTAAAATGGTTACACGGTAGGCAAATTTTTTGACAATATTTTTCACACCATTACTCACCGCTTTTGAGGAGATAGTAGCACCGGTCAGAGCATAGATATCCTGGTCTCTATACTGGCTGCGAAGCTTAAGGATATCCTCTTCGCTCACCCTGCTGTTCAGCGCATCGAGGTATTCTGCAGGAATAGGTTTCTTGACAACATCAATAGTTTTCAGAACCTCAAAAGGCTTCCCTTTAAACTGGTTTTTAAAGTAATCCTGCTCGATTTCCGCTCCAAGCCCGGGATCCTCTTCATGCTCAAGGATTTCCAGACCAACCATTTCAAACTCGGGGTCTACGGCCAGCATCACATTAATAAAGGTCTTAAAACCCTGGAACTTACCCCCGAGAAGGTAAGCAATCCGGCTGCCGCTATCAGTTACAACAATTGTCTGATCAGCAAAATCTACCACAAATCCGGATCCGGCCGCTTCCGCCATAGCAATGTCACGGATTTCAGCATCTCTTGAATTTTCTTCACTGATATCAACACGTTTACTCCCAATCAACTTGCCGTTCAGGTCGATATTGACGAAGAAAAACCCGTTATTTTCGCCATGACCGGTAGGGACAAGATACCCAATAGACTGGCTGTCCTGGCCGGAAATAATGTATCGATAAATTTCATGCATGGAAATCGAATCAGGCACTGCTACATCACCTTTATAGCCAAGTAATTCGAGCATAACCTGCTGCTCTTTGGCGTGCTCATTATGTTTCTTAGCGTTGGAGGTAAAGATGAAGGTAACACCGATGACAGTGGCGGCCAGCATACATGATACTGTCAGGCGGATTATAATAGTGATAATATCTTTCATTCTGCACCTCCCTGGGGAGGAGCAAAGCGTTTCGGCTTGAACCAGCTGTCTAAAACAGTACTCAATGGATTCATAAGAAGAATGGCATAACAGATTCCTTCAGGATATCCACCTTTCAAACGAATCAATACGGTCAAAGCTCCAATACAGATACCATATACAACCTGGGATATCCTGGTGGTTGGGGATGTCACATAGTCCGTAGCCATAAAAAATGCGCCGAGAATCGCTCCTCCGGTTACAAGTGCAAGCAACGGATCCCCGCCGAAATAGGTTTCACCGCCAAACACCCAGGTAAGCAGAGCAATGGTACCAAGAATAGAGCCTGGAATGTGGTAGGTGATATATTTTCTGTAAAGCAGATAAGCACCACCAAGCAAGAGCAGAAGACCGGAGGTTTCCCCAATACAGCCTGGTCGCCACCCCAAAAAGAAGCTGGAATACAGTCCGGCCCCGGAACCGAAAGCCTCAGTAAATGCAGCCATTCCCTGTTCTTTCATCACCGCCAGTGGAGTTGCTGTGGATACTGCATCTATGGACGTTCCAAGATAAGAAAAAATCCCGAAGCTCTCCACGGGGAGGAGCCATGCCGAGGTCATGGCAACCGGAAAAGATGCCAGTAAAAAGGCCCGTCCAAGCAGAGCCGGATTAAAAAAGTTATAGCCAATGCCACCTAGAAGATGTTTGCCGATATAGATTGCAAAAACTGCCGCCAGAATTGGAAGCAGAGGTGATACCCCCGGAGGTATGACAAAGGCGAGGAGCAGTCCGGTAAGTACAGCACTCCCGTCCTTTATGGTCACTCTCCGGCCTAAAGCTTTTTGACTCACAGCTTCGACAGCCACACAACTGACCACAGAGACAGCTGTTATGAAGAGCGTTTGAATACCGAAAATAAAAACTGATAAAATCAGTGGCGGCATAAGACAGGCAACAACCGTCCACATAATTTTTTCAACTGATTCACCGCTCTTAATATGTGGTGAGACAGAAACCTTCCAGAGCTTTACCGGTGCAGTTGCCTGGTCTTCCGACACTTGCTGTTTGATCATTATTCTCCTTCGATTTCCAGACAAACACGAGCTTTTGTTACGGTCTCTTTGCCTTCATTTTAGCGAGCCTTACAAACTGCACAAGGGGTCGCTTAGCCGGACAGACATAAGCACAGGAACCACATTCGAAACAGTCAAAAACACCAAAAGGCTCCGTATCCTCGGCCCGGTTGGCCTCCACATAGATGCCGATTTCTTTCGGTTCAAGCCCCATGGGGCAGGCCTCAAGACACCATCCGCACCTGATACACTGGGAATGGGGACTGGTGTCGATCTCGTCTTCTGATAAAAAAAGAATCGCAGAAGTGGTCTTGGTGATTGGGATATCGAGGCTGGAGACAGCGAAACCCATCATCGGGCCACCCATAATAATCTTTGACAGCCCGGGTTCCAGTCCTCCCAGATAATCGACAATATCTTTAATCCTGGTACCTACTTTCAGCAGAAGATTTGCCGGTTTACTGATGCCTTTTCCAGCTATCGTGACCACCTTCTCATAAAGTGGCTTGCCATAGACCACTCCATCATAAATTGCCTTGGCCGTTGACACATTCTGCACCACAACACCCACTGAGGAAGGAAGCGCCATTGCCGGAACCTTTCTTCCGGTAATGGCCTGAATGAGTTGCTTCTCCGAACCCTGAGGATATTTTACCTGCAATGTCTCGATCTTGATTGAACAGTCTCCGCTGGATGCCTTCCCTGCTGCCGCGGTCATCATCTTGATTGCATCCGGTTTATTGGATTCAATACCGATATAACACTCTTTAATACCGAGTATTTTCAGGATAATTCCAGCCCCCCCAACGATCTCTGCAGCATGCTCAAGCATCTGCCTGTGATCTGAGGTGATGTACGGTTCGCACTCTGCTCCATTAAGCAGCAGGATATCCACCGGTGAGCCGGCAGGCGGACTGAGTTTGACATGGGTGGGGAAACCTGCACCACCAACGCCTATAATTCCTGCATCATTCACCTTCTGCAACAGCTCGGATCCATCAGAGGATTGCCAGTCCTGCTCCATATACTGAACCGGAGCCGCTTCATGATCCACCCCGATCGTCAGTGAAGGAGCAGTCACCCTCATAGGATGAGCAGATGTGCCTATCGCCTTTATCTTACCTGCAACCGGTGAATGGAGCGGCACCCCCAACCCCCTCTTCACCTCGCCGATAAGAGCACCCTCGGCAATTTCTTCCTTTCTTGCAACAGTAGGAGTACAGGGAGCACCAATATGTTGACCGAGAATGAGCTCAAGCTCATCAGGAACAGGCATCACCTCAATGCTCAGTCCTGCAGTCTGTTCCTTAAGTTCCGGCGGATGAGTGCCACCTTTTGGAAATGTCAGCATGGATTCAATATTTTGTACTTCAATAGGGGTGCTTCTACGACATACCGGCATAGTATTTCATAAACTGAGTACGTTCAAACACATCAGCATTCTCTGCCTCTCCGTAACTCAGTTTTCCTCTGAATTCTTCCAAGGAGCCGAAAGATTTTTCTGTCATCCACTTTTCCAGCCCTTCAATAATTACCTGTATCTGCTCCGGACCATTGTTATAGATAGTGGAAACTACCTGGACAGCAGTTGCTCCGGCCAGAATCTGCTTAATCAACCCCTCACTGTCATGAACACCTGTCGATGCCACCAGATCTTTTTCAATAATCCCCGACATCAGGGCAATCCACCTGAGAGATTCACAAATTTCTTCAGGAGTACTGAGTACATTGGAGGACTTAACTGTCAGATTGTCTATATCAATGTCCGGCGTATAATACCGGTTAAACAAAACAAGCCCCGACACCTTGTCGTTCCAGCTGAGTTTTGAGATCAGATTTGCAAGAGATGCGGAGTAATGGCTCATCTTCAGGGCGATAGGAATGGTAATCTTTTCGCCGACACTATTGAGAATATCGAAATATCTCTTTTCGTTCTCTTCACTGGTTATACGGGGATTACTCGGCAGCAGAGAAATGTTCAGCTCGAGAGCATCAGCTCCTTCCTCCTCTACAGACCTGGCAAAAGAGACCCACTCCGCTCCCGAAATGCAGTGAACACTGGCTATAACGGGGATATCTACACTCTTTTTGGCACCGGAAATCAGGTTGAGGTAATCGTTGAGCTCACTTCCCCGGGTATACTCGCGGACATAGTCGGTTGCACCGGGGTAATCTGTATTATAGCTTTCAATATTACTGGATAATTCAGCCTGGATCTGTTCTTCAAAAAGCGACTTCAGAACCACCGCAGCGGCACCGTTTTCAGCAAGTTTTTTTATCTTATCTACTGAATTTGTAAACCCACAACTGCCAATTATCACGGGATTTTTCAGATCTAAACCAAGATATTCAGTGGCGATATTCTTCATTTTCTATAATCTGTTTTCTTATGAATTATTTTATTGGCTTGTGACTCTCACCACCCGAGAACAAGGCAGTACCATACATAAAAAGAATTTAAGTAAATAATTAATAATTTAAATTCTATCTACATACAAGCTTATAAATGAAAAAATAATTATCTTTGAAATTGCTGCGATTTGGCAGGAATGTTTTGTGAACTACATCTAAAATTTAGTGCCTTACTCCATAAAAGCTGTCATAAAAAACAAGAAATCAGGGGTGGCTTTTGAAATCAGAAACATAGAGCTACTACCAAGGCACTTATCCAAGCATTCTAAAAGTTCCGATTTATTCGGGTTAATTTTTCAAAGCACCCAGCAGAGACTGCTTAACTGCGATGCCGAGCTGATCAAGAGTATAGGGCTTTCTGATAAAATGTGACACACCAAGTTCCTG
>JAUVON010000094.1 GCA_030599175.1 Desulfobulbaceae bacterium
AGAAAGAAAAAGGATAAAGCACGATATTTCGGACCCTATTCATCATCATCCTCAATGTGGTCTACTCTGAAACTGATATCCGCCCTTTTTCCTTTAAGAAATTGTAAAGGATCCAGACTTAAAAAAAGAAATCGGCCATGCCTTAACAGACAGATCGGCAAATGTCTTGCGCCATGTACAGGCGAGGCTGACCCTTTACTTTACAGGGACCATGTAGACAATATTATTATGCTTCTGGAAGGCAAAAACAGAGCCCTTACGGGACAACTGAAAAAGAAAATGCAGACTGCGTCAAATTCTCTTGAGTTTGAAAAAGCCGCCACAATCCGGGATCAGATATCAGCTCTTTCCCGTACCCTGGAAAAACAGGTTATCTCGGCAAGCCATACCAAAGATCAGGATGTATTTGGCTTTGGTCGTCAGGATGCATCCGTTGCACTTTCAATTCTATTTATTCGTGGCGGCCTTATCAATGGCAACAGAACATTTTTTCTTGCAGATCCATTTGGCGATGACGCCTCCATACTCTCCCAGGTTTTGAGTCAGTTTTATGATAGTAATACATTAATACCTAAGGAGATCCTTCTTCCCTTCATACCCAACGATATTGAGATCATTCAGGAACATCTGAGCGACAGGGCAGACAGAAAGGTGGCAATCAGAGCGCCACAAAGGGGTGACAACCAGCAATTAGTAGCAATGGCAAATACCAATGCTCTGCAGGTTTTTAAGGAAAAAGAAAAAAAAGCTAAATCCTGGCAGAGCCTTTCCCGGGCAATGCAGAAAAGGCTTCACCTTCAGCGGTCACCGGAGAAAATAGAATGCCTGGACATCTCCAATATCAGCGGCAAACAGGCGGTGGGTTCTCTTGTTCGTTTTGATAAAGGGGAAGCTGATAAAAATAATTTCCGCCATTTTAAAATCAGAACGGTTGAGGGCCCCGACGATTATGCAATGATGAGAGAAGTCCTTGGTCGTAGACTCCGCCGGGCCATTGATGAGGACACCCTGCCCGACCTTTTTATTGTGGACGGCGGCCGGGGACAGCTGGGTATGGCGCTTTCGATTGCTGATGAACTTTCCATCACAGAGAGACTGGACTGGATCGGCATCGCCAAAGAGAAAAAAGGGGAAGGAGAAAAATTGTATAAACCCGGTCGAAAGAACCCGATAATGCTGCAACCCTATAATCCGGTTCTCCTGTACCTTATGAGAATTCGGGATGAATCTCACCGGTTCGGGGTAACCTTCCACAGAAAACTGCGAAACAAAGCCACTCTTTTCTCAGAACTCGATACTATTCCCGGTATTGGCAGGGAAAAGAAAAAAAATCTCCTTAAACATCTTGGCAGCCTGAAGCGAATAAAACAGGCAACAAAAGAAGAGTTGCAGGAGGTGCGGGGGATTGGAAGTGAGCTTGCAAAACAGATCAACGCCCATTTTCATCCGGACTGCTCCTCTCGCAGCCTTTTTACCTCTAATCGTCCCTGAATATAGAGTGACAGTGCAGCAATAGCCCGGTCACAAACCTGAAAAACCGGAATCCCTTTTCCAATCAGTGCATCCCGTAACGGGTCATAAAGCCTACCGCCATCTATCACAGTTACTATCGGCTTTTCGCTCTCTCTTACCAACTCCGTAATCAGGTTTTTTATGCCGGTATCAGAGTCCATATCATAACGCCCACTCGGTCCGTCATACAAGGTTTTCGTAACCGGGGAAAGAGGGTCAAGGCTGATTACAATTGCATCGACCCCATCATCACCCATCAAAATTCGTGCAATAGAGGCATGGGCTTCATCATCGGCGGAAGGAGTAATATCCAGCGGATTTGTCAGAGTTACCAGTGAAGAAAGATTTCTGGATTCGAGTATTTCTCCTATCTTTTTTTTGCTGTCAGCACTAAAATTCGCAAGACTCATTCGATACTCATCTGAAGCGATGGAATCAGCCATACCTACAGCTTCAAAACCGGCACCACTCACCGCAGCGAGTCTTCTTCCGCCGATCTTTTTCTGATGCAGAGTCTCCGAGAGGAAAAAAAGATCCTGAAATTCAATGAAATTTCTGGCGACTATGGCCCCCGCCTGCTGTACGCAGTTTTCACAAACCATATAATCACCGGCAAGAGATGCCGTGTGACCACTGGTTGCAGCCTTTCCCTCGGGAGTTCTTCCCGCCTTATAAAAAATCACCGTTTTTCCATTTAGTACAGCTGAGCGCACTGCTCTGCAAAACTCCAGGCCATCGAGATCTGAAAAGCCCTCGGCATAGACTCCAATAACATCAATCTCTTTGGAATCGATAAAAAAATGTACCATATCGCCGAGAGTGAGATCGGTCTGATTACCCATGGAAATCATGTAGGCTGGACTGAGCTGAGGACACTGATGAGTGCGATGAAGCATGAAGGCACCACTCTGGCTGATAAGTGCTGCACGATGATATTTTTTGCCACGATCTTTTGGCAGCTTTTCATCCGGAATAAACCAGGTATCATACCTGCCGGGCCTCGAAATTACACCCATACAGTTTGCTCCGAGAAATACAGGTCCGCCGTCTTCAGATCTATGGGATGAATTTATCCGGGCAATAACCTGATCGGCCCGCACTCTGCTCTCTTCGGTCTCTCCCAGGCCGCCTGGAATAAGCATAACCGTTTCGGCACATCTCAACTGAATAATTTCTTCAACCAGTTCAGGCAATTGTGAAGCTGATACAGCTACCACCAGCATATCGAGAGGTTTTTTCAAAGAGGCAAGCGAAGAAACACATTGTACACCGGCGATTTCCTTCTCCCCTTCACGAATTAGAGTTACAGCATCTTTGGGGAACCCTTCGGCGAGAATATTATCGAGGATAATACGACCGAAATTCCTTCGCTTACCGGATACACCGAGAATACCGATCCTCTTCGGATGCAGTAGACAGTCAATTTTATGTATTGGACGCGGATAACCGGGAACCAATGCGGTTGAGAACCGACACATGCCGTCAAGAGGTACCATAAGGTAATCTGTAAAGGCAAATGGATTAACCTCAAGTTCTTCAATGATAAAACTGCTGTCCGGATTTGTCGGGGAGTAATGGTTTGCCATTCTGATAAACGAATCAAAACATTCAATCAACTGCTCATTGGTCACTACCCTTCTCTGCCCTCTTGTCAAACCTGTCAGCTTTTTATACGCAATGGTGGGTTTAAACAGCTCAAAAAAAGAGCGCCCGTCGTTCATCTCCGTAAGTGCCGCCACAATAGCCTGCCCTTTACGGAATCGTTCTGCATAGAGCTCCGCATCGGTGCCCCCCAGACCCGCACTTATAACCATTCCGAACTCTCTGGTATGCCTCAGGCCGACAATGAGTTCATTGCCAAAGGCCGAAGAATCCGGAGGCATATATTGAACAAGAAGAATTCCTTTAAGATCCTTATCAATGGCCTCAGCCAATGGTTCTCCCGACAGTTCACTATAGCAGTCAGGAGCCTCCAAACGGTTTTGTTCAATCCACCTTGTATAATTCTCTGGCACTTCATAGAGCATTCGACGAATTGCCGACCTGATCTTCTCCGGTTTCTTCTCTACAATTCTTACTCCGCCAACCTCTGTTTTATGAATAATGTGTGGAGAGACAATCTTCAACACTGCCTTTTCTCCGGGCAGCGCCATAAGTTCTTCGTCTAAAGGCCTTGCCTCCCTTGGCAGGAAAAGCGATTTCGGAGGTGTCTCAGCTCCTGATTTTGAAAGCAGAGAGTACACTTCATACTCATAGAGAAAATTTCTGCCTTCTCCATGAGCCGCCGTCATCAACCCGGTGATTCCAGAATAATCTATAGGAATATCCATCCTCAATCCTAATTTTTTATTTTTAATCTCGCTGGTGTTTCTTGTTTTCAAAGCAACATACATCTTTCAGCCCTTCATAGGAACCATATTTTTCCTAGATATTTGTAACGATATATCCATTTTTTCAATTCCTTGACTCCTTTGTAGAGACATGAGATACTGGTCAAAATTGATGGCGTCGTAAAGACCCAAATCCTTCGCCATCTGAAATTTATACGTAATCAGGAAAAATAAATTCACACTATATACAGCCTGCAAGGAGCTTTAGAAAATGAGTACTGAAAATGAATTAACAGACTATATGGGGTTTCAAGGATTACTTGATGATGAAGAAATCCTTGTTCGACAGACAGCAAGAGAGTTTGTTAATAAAGAGGTGCTGCCGATCATTGATGACTACGCTCAGAAAGAAGAATTTCCGGCCCATCTGGTCCAATTGATGGGACAATTGGGATTTCTCGGCCCTACCCTGCCGCAAAAATATGGCTGTGCCGAATTGTCAAACGTTGGTTACGGTCTGCTGATGTATGAACTTGAACGTGGGGATTCCGCTCTGCGAAGTTTTGCGTCAGTGCAGGGATCTCTAGTTATGTATCCCATTTTTGCTTTTGGCAGTGAGGCGCAGAAGGATCTCTGGCTGCCTCTTCTGGCTCAAGGGAAGGCGATTGGTTGTTTTGGTCTGACTGAGCCGGATTTCGGTTCGAATCCCGCGGGGATGCGCACCAGGGCTGAAAGGAATGCGGATGGCAGCTGGACACTGAACGGCGCCAAAATGTGGATCACCAACGGCTCCATTGCCGATGTGGCAATAGTCTGGGCCGCTACAGAAGATGGTATTCGGGGTTTCCTGGTAGAGCCCGACACTCCCGGTTTCTCCACTGTAAGGATGAAAGGCAAGTGGAGCCTGCGTGCATCGGTCACATCAGAACTGATCCTGGACAACGTCAGGGTTCAGGAGAAAAAGAGCCTCCTGCCAAAAGTAAAAAGTCTCAGGGGCCCCCTCAGTTGTCTTACCCAGGCAAGATATGGTATCGCCTGGGGGGCTCTTGGTGCCGCTGACAATTGCTATCAGACTGCACTTGAATATTCGCTGAGCCGGATCCAGTTTGACAAACCCATTGCAGGTTTCCAACTGCAGCAGAAAAAACTTGCCGAGATGGTTACAGAACTGACAAAAGGCCAGTTACTCGCTCTACAGCTGGGCAGACTCAAGGACCAGAATAATTATACTCCAGCCCAGGTTTCCATGGTTAAAATGAATAATGTGAAAATTGCCATGGACATCGCCCGAACATCCCGTACTATGCTTGGCGCAAATGGTATAATGGGAGAATACCCTATAATGCGGCATGCAAACAATCTTGAGTCGGTCTATACATATGAGGGAACCCACGATATGCATACCCTGATTGTTGGTGAAAAAGTGACGGGAATTGCAGCCTATCGATAAGCGATGGCGTCGTAAAGGGCATTCTTCAACTCTCAAGCAGAAGTGATATTTGTGAATGCAGGGCAATGACTGCAGTGTCCACTTTCAAGATTCGCGCTCCTATGGAGCAATCGTTAAAACCCTGTTCCCTGAATTTTTGCACTTCATAGTCAACCCACCCCCCTTCCGGTCCTACAGCCAGAAGCACCCTGCCGCTTTCTTTATTAATTTCCTTCTGCAGGGTGGATAGGCCACCGGGATGTGCCACAATATGAGTACGACAACAATCCTTGATGGTTGGAAAGTAATCCTCAATAAATGGCTTGAATCGACGATGCAGACATATTTCCGGCAGGCGAGTATCCACCGCCTGTTCCAGACCGTGAAGCAGATAGGGTCTGAACTCTTTTTCCGCTACAATGGAAGCTTTCCAAAAGCTTTTTTCAACACGATTTGCATGTACCAGGTGAATTGTTTCTACGCCGAGTGCCGTCACCTGGCTTAAAACCCTTTTCAACATAATCGGCCGGGGCAATGCCAGGACAAGATCAATGGGCGCCACTGGAGCCAGCGACCCTGATATCTCAATATGGAGGTCAACAGAAAAAGGAAATTTTTGTTTAATGGCTATAACTTGTGCTCTTCCCCTTCCACCATTTATGATCCCGAATTTGATCATATCCCCAGTGGTTAACTGCAGGACTTTTACTATATGCTCAGCCCTGTAATCGGTCAGCCTGATATGTTCGTCAGTAATTTCGTAAGAATCAGCGAGTATAATATTCATAACTGTCCTGAAATTATTTTGTAAGCATGGAGAAATAGAGTAAAGTAGTAACTTGCTACTAACTGATTTTCTTTACTTTTTCTTAAAGGGTACTTTACTTATTTGCTGGCAGTCATCAAGAAACGAGGCCAAGATCCAATGTTTTTGATTTATAATATCGTGCAATTTATCTTTCTCCCGTTTATCGCACCTCTGCTCTTTATTTCAGCGCTGGCAACGCCTAAATACCGGGGACGCATAGTCACCCGCCTTGGATTCGGAGCGAAAATCACTATCAGCATTCCTGCACCAAATCAAAAAACATTTTGGGTGCATGGTCTCTCTGTTGGTGAAATAACATCAGCTGTACCACTTATCCAGGGCTTAAGGAAAAAATACCCTTCCGACAGGATTATACTAACCGTCTCGACACGATCAGGAGAAGCTGTAGCCAGGAACCTCCTTGGGGAAATCGTCGACCACATTATCCCATCCCCACTCGATTTTTTGCCGGTAATCGCATTATTTTACACTCGTATTCAACCGCATCTTTTCATTCTTATTGAAACGGATTTCTGGCCCAACCTTCTTTTATACCTGCAGCGTAAAAAGATTCCCGCTGTACTGGTAAACGGTAGAGTATCAGAAAAATCCATGACAGGATATAAACGATTTGCTTTTTTCTTCCGCCCGATGTTTCGCTCCTTTCGATACCTCTTTATGCAGACGGAACTTGATAAACAGAGCATGGTTGATCTTGGCATAAAAAGAGAAAAGGTTAAGGTGCTCGGCAACCTGAAATTCGATACTCATGTCACCGAAAAACAGTTCGTCCCGTCTTCCTTATCGACACTTATTCCCGACAATACACTTGTAATTACAGCCGGTTCGACTCATCAGGGTGAGGAGGATATTCTCTTTGCTGTAGTAAAAAAATTACAAACTTCTCATCCGCAAATCACCCTTGTTCTGGCCCCCAGAGATCCAGACCGCGCCGATCAAATCTGTATAATGGCCAGACAACACGGGTTGACGATAATGCTCAGATCTGAAAACAGCATAACTCATTCTGATATTCTCCTCGTTGATACCATAGGGGAACTTATATTTTTCTACGCTCTGGCAGATATCGCTTTTGTGGGAGGCAGTCTGGTCGACGAGGGAGGTCATAATCCAATCGAACCGGCTATCCTCGGTATCCCTGTCCTGTTCGGTCCATATATGCAGGACTTCCAGGAAATAGCGGGTTCCCTTATCAAGGAAGGGGGCGGTGAACAGGTTAATAACTCCGACTCCCTCCAGCACGCTTTAGAACTTCTTCTTGATTCTAAAGAACTGAGATATCAACGTGGCATTTCGGCAAAATATTGCATCCTTCAACAGCGGGGGGTAATAAAAAAACATCTGAAAATCCTGCAAACACTGTTGTGAACCGAATTTTCGAGCATCTATCATACCACCTGCTCTCTTCAGTCACAATTGCCTTTATCCTTGGTATAGCGTCCACGTCCTTTCTGCAATGGAACAATTTCTCCCCTGCTTTCGGCGCCTTCGCTCTCTGCTTCTTTTTCGCAACAGTCACTCTATTACACAATCTTAACAGGGGCAGAACGGTATTCTTCCTTTTGCTCCTCCTCTTTTTCTTGATCGGTGCATATCATGCGCAATTACAATCATCTCCACCCAGCGCCAAAAATCATATATGGAATGCAATTGGAGAAAAACAGGAAGCCGTAATTGTCGGCACCCTTGCCGCCATGCCCGGGTTTAACGGTAAAACAAGCAGGCTGCAGGTTGCAGCACATTTTCTGCGCCTAAGCGATCAGCAGAACCTCACTCCTGTAGAAGGCAATATTTTAATGCGAATGGAAGGATCACTGTCAAACCGATTCTTCCCCGGTGACACTCTGGTGATCCGCGCTGATCTAAAGAGACCGACAAGCTTCCTGTCTCCTGGAAGCTTTGATTTCAGTCAATATCTTGCCAGGCAGGATATCTGGATCACCGGATTTATACGCTCCCCTCTCTTCCTCCGAAAATTATCCAGCAAGAGTTCATTTCTTCATAAAATGCGCTATTTCCCAGAAAAGGTTCGAAATACTATAGGCAGAGAAATTGAAACCAGAGTTTCTCCTGAACTGAGCGGTCTCTATCGAGCCATCCTCCTTGGAGACAGATCAGGAGTAAGCAGTACTGTTTTAGAACAGTTTAAAGCAAGTGGCGCGATGCACATTCTTGCAATATCGGGGATTCATATGAGTGTCATAGGAACCCTCCTGTTCGTTTTATTTTATCGGGTGCTCAGCCTTTCCGATACAATACTCCTTAATTTCAATGTCAGGAAGACGGCAGCCCTTCTTTGTCTGCCTTTACTCATCTTCTATTCCATGCTGGCTGGGTTGAACTCTCCAGTAATTCGTTCCGTAATAATGTCCACTGTAGTCATTGCAGGAATCTGCATTGATCGGAAAAAATCGGTAAGTGAACTCCTCTTTTTTGCCGCCTTTCTTATCTTAACAATCTCTCCACTTCAACTTTTTACAGCTTCGTTTCAACTCTCTTTTACTGCTGTGGCTGCAATTCTTTTTATTCTCCCCACATTGAAACAGCTGCTGATCACCACTACCGAAGAAAAAGCAAGGCAGACCGCAATCTATAAAATATCAACCTGGCTGACAGCTGGATTGCTGGTTTCCACTGTGGCGACTTTTGCAACCGCACCTCTTGCTCTTTATTACTTCAACAGGCTGTCCCTGATCGGCCCTGTGACCAATATCATTCTGGAACCCCTTATATGCCTAGGGAGCCTCACCTGCGGAATTATAGCCATTCCATTTCTCTTTTTCGTACCGGAGATAGGAGATTTTTTCCTCCAAATCGGCAGCTACGGCCTTCAATTGTCACTGAAGTTAGTCCATTTTTGTTCATCTTTCTCTTACTCAGACTTTCGACTTCCAACACCGCCAATCTGGCTCATCTCGC
>JAUVON010000263.1 GCA_030599175.1 Desulfobulbaceae bacterium
AGGTAATTTTCATCCCCTTTGGGGCAATTTTTCGCATCATCCCTTTAAGTATATTTTTAGGACCAATTTCAATAAATGTATCAACTCCATCGGCCATCATCGACTGAATAATCTCACACCATCGCACTTTCGAGGCAATCTGCCTGGCCATCATCGACTTAATTTTTCCATTCTCACCCTCTGTGCCGGAAGAAACATTGAAATAGACAGGGGTCTGGGGTTTATTGAATTCAATCCCATCCATATACTCCTCAAAGTCGGGCACGGCACCAGCTACAAGAGGACTATGATTGGCAACACTTACGTTGAGAGGTATAACCTTCGCCCCCTGTTCTTCGGCCTTGACAGTAACCGCGTCAAGTCCTTCCTTACTCCCGGAAATAACAATCTGCTGGGGAGTATTATGGTTTGCAGCAGTGACAACTCCGCTTCCAGTATAGGTACTGATGATTTCTTCAATCTCTTCAATACTTAAACCAAGAACAGCACGCATCCCGCCAGGGTTAACCTCACCCTCACGCTCCATAAGTGCTCCCCTCTTGCTGACAAGTTTCATCGTATCCTCGGCACTGACAATACCTGCAGCATACAGAGCTGAGTATTCACCCAGGCTGTGACCGGCAAAACAGCTAACTTCAAAATCCTCACCAACCGCCTTTTGAAAGGCACGCCAGCAGATAAGATTGGTAATGGTAATTGCCGGCTGCAAATTCGTTGCCCGTGTCAGTTCTTCCATGGTCCCTTCAGTACATAATGAGCCCAAATCCAGCTCACAAGTGGTTTCGGCCATTTCCATCAGTTCCGCACACTCTGTATCACTGTCGACAAATTCCTTCCCCATACCAAGATATTGAGATCCCTGTCCGGGAAAAAGCACTGCAACTTTCATTATTTACACCTCTTTTTTCTGTTTACGCGATTCTAGAATATTTACCATAAGAAATAACCCTGCACCTACACATATGGCAGAGTCGGCAATGTTAAATGCTGGCCAATGATGCCCCGCCAGGTGAAAATCGAGAAAATCAACGACCGAACCAAAACGTATTCTGTCAATCAAGTTTCCCACTGCTCCTCCACAAATAAGGGCAAGAGCCACACCATACAAGCTGTTTTCCTTTCTCAGCCTGAACCAGGCTATTGTCAGTCCTATGACTGCAACTCCCCCGATACCTAAAAAGAAGTAATGCTTCCAGGCCGAGTCAACATCTGCCAGCATACTGAAGGCGGCACCTGTGTTGGTAACATAGACCAGGTTAAAAAAATCAGGGATCACTTCTCTCGACTCATAGAGCTGAAATGAATTGAGCACCCAGGCTTTAGTCAATTGATCGGCAATAATCGTAATTGCCATTAAGCTGATGTAAATCATTTTTCTAAGCAGCAGTCCCAGCTACGACACCAACACACCGCTCACATATTGCAGGATGTTCCGGATTTTCTCCAACAGTAGTGGAACGTATCCAGCATCTCTCACACTTGCCACCCCGGGCAGCAAGAACATGAATAGTAAAACCTTTAATTTCCTCACTCTCAAAAATTATTCCACTCTCTTTGTCTGTATCACCCAGGAGGGATAGTTCAGAAATGATAGAAATTTCTTTTACCGCCTGCCATTCTTTTTGAAGAAATGCAGCGAAATCATCATCATCAACTTTTACCAGAACTTCAGCTTCAAGGGAATGGCCTATCACCTTTTCCCGACGGGCAATCTCAAGAGCTTTTGTTATTTCAGAACGAACCCTGATTAGCCGCTCCCATTTGTCCATCATCGGTTCATCACAACCCGGAACTTCTATCGAGCCTGGAAAATCAACAAAGAAGATCCCTTTTTCAAGAGGATCTTTTTGACCAATACAATGCAGGTTGTTCCATGCCTCCTCTGCCGTAAAGCAGAGAACCGGTGACAGGAGCCGTAACAAACCATCGAGAATCACATGGAGTACGGTTTGAGCGGATCTCCGCAGATGAGAACTGGTACCGGAAACATACAGACGATCCTTTAAGATATCGAGATAAAAAGCGCTCATCGTGGTGCCGCAGAAATAGTTCAGGCCCTGGTAAATGGTATGAAATTCATATTTTTCATAGCCGCTTATCACCTTTGACCTGAATTCTTCAAATTTTGCCAGAGCCCAGCGATCCAGTTCGGGCAGATCTTTAAACGGGATACCATCTTCACCCGGATTAAAATCACCAAGATTTCCAAGCATATACCGTATTGTATTGCGGATCTTTCTATACGAATCAGAGACCTGCTTTAATATTTCATCTGAAACCTTGATATCATCACGATAATCCTCACTTGAAACCCAGAGCCTGAGAATCTCCGCACCATATTTATCTATCACTTCTCCAGGAGCCACAACATTTCCTACAGATTTTGACATCTTTTTGCCCTGCCCATCCACCACATAACCATGGGTCAGAACACCTTTAAAAGGTGCCACCCCCCTGGTTCCTGTAGATGTCAACAGCGAACTCTGGAACCAGCCCCGATGCTGATCACTGCCCTCAAGATAGAGGTCAGCAGGGGAATCGAGTTCTACCCGTTCCTCACATACGGCAGCATGACTGACACCGGAATCGAACCAGACATCAAGAATATCTTCTTCTTTGACAAAGTCAGTCCCCCCGCATCCGGTGCATTTTGTATCCGCTTCAAGAAAATCCTCTACATCATGGCTGAACCAGGCATCCGCCCCCTCTTTGAGAAAAAGTTCGTCAATTTTTTTAACAAGAGCGTCACTTTTTATCACCTCACCGCATGTTTTACAACTCACAACGGTGATCGGCACACCCCAGCTTCGCTGCCTGGACAGACACCAGTCCGGACGTCCCTCCACCATCGAATAGATTCGCTGCATACCCCACGCAGGAGTCCATTGCACTTTCTCAATCTCCTCGAGAGCCCTGGTTCGCAGCTGATTATTTTCCATTGAGATAAACCATTGCGGTGTCGCCCTGTACATCACAGGCTTTTTGCACCGCCAGCAGTGTGGGTAACTGTGCTGTAAAGAACTCTCATGAATCAAAGCACCTGTCTCTGCCATATCAGAATTAATGACAGAATTGACCTCCGGCACCCTCTGCCCCTCATACACTCCTGCCTCCCTGGTGTAAACCCCTTCATCATCAAGAGGTGAGAGGATATCAAGGCCATATTTCAGCCCGGTGATATAGTCATCGGTGCCATGCCCGGGAGCAGTATGTACACAACCTGTTCCCGCTTCTGTAGTAACATAATCTGCAAGCACAAAAAGAGAATCCCGATCCATAAAAGGATGGCGGCATTTCCTGTTTTCAAACCCTTTGGATGAAAAAGTTGCCTTAATTTTATACGTCTCTATCCCTGCCTCCTCCATCACTTCGTCCACCAGATCTTTGGCAAGAATCAAAATATCATCGCCTGCTTCTACAGCGGCATAGACAAAATCAGGGTGCAGGGCTACAGCAAGATTTGCCGGCAATGTCCATGGCGTTGTAGTCCAGATAACAACATAAACATTATCTCCTGCCAGTGAGGGGTCTATGTCAGAGAAATCTTCTTCGATTTTGAATTTAACGTAGATTGAAGGTGAACTATGGTCATGATATTCGACTTCGGCTTCGGCCAGTGCAGTGGTACATGTGGAGCACCAGTAAACCGGTTTTTTATTTTTGATTACGGAATCAGACAACAGGAATTTATTAAATTCCCTGGCTATGGTTGCCTCGTAAGAATAGTTAATTGTCAGATACGGATTATCCCAGTCTCCAATAACACCAAGCCGCTCAAATTCTTTTCTCTGGATTTTAATCCATTTATTAGCGTATTTCCGGCAGGCATTTCTCTTTGAAAGCTTGGGGATAGTCTTCTTCTTTTCTCCCAGTTCTTTGTCTACATTGTGCTCAATCGGCAAACCATGGCAATCCCATCCGGGTATATAGGGTGCGTTAAAACCCGCCATTCTCTTGGAGCGCAAGATAATATCCTTTAAGATTTTATTGAAAGCGGTACCCAGATGAATATTCCCGTTTGCATAAGGAGGACCATCATGGAGTATGAAACGAGGTCGGTTTTCTGCTTTTTCCTGTATCCGTTGATACAGCTCTTCCTTAGTCCAGCGCTTAAGTGCCATTGGCTCCTTCTGGGCAAGATTTGCCTTCATCTTAAAGCTGGTTTTGGGTAGATTAAGGGTTTCCCTGTAATCCATGGTCTTCTCCTTTATATTTGGATCTCAGCATTAGCGAAAATATGGTAATTGCCGGGACTTTTATGTTCCAAACGATACTTTTTCAGATAAAACCTACAAAAATAACAACTGCAAGCTAAGTTGCAAGAGAAAATCGTTCTTCCTCAGTTTTATTGCATTCAAACCAAGATGGCGTCGTAAAAAACAAAAGATAAGCACCCTTAAAAACCAGGGTATAAACTCCGACTTCGAGAAACTTTAACCACAGAGGACACAG
>JAUVON010000192.1 GCA_030599175.1 Desulfobulbaceae bacterium
AAAACTGGAGAAAGTGATGGAATTCACCAGGGAAATTTACTGGAATGTCGGTCATGGTGCATGGACTCTGGTTCCCATGTATCTGCTTGCGATTGGGGCATTTTACCTTCTGGTAAAAGGTTTTATGAAGAGAGTTGCCGTCTATAAGCAGGGGCTGCCTCTAAAGCGAACCGACCAGCCGGCAGAACGGATCAGCAGAATGCTCACTAATATGCTGTTGCAGAAAAAGGTGACCAGGGTACAGTGGCCCGGTCTTCTCCATGGGGCCTTTTTCTGGGGGTTTGTCCTGCTTTTTATAGGGACGGTTCTTATTGTTATCCAAGCGGATTTCACGGATCTCTTTTTTGGTATAAAATTCTTAAAAGGTACTTTCTACAAGCTCTTCTCCGTGGTATTGGACATTGCCGGTCTTGTGTGCATCTTGATGCTCGGCGGACTCCTGGTCCGCCGCTATTTTTTTCCACCTGAAGGACTTGAAACCAAAAAGGATGATGGCATTATGCACGGACTCCTTTTTGCCATACTCCTCACCGGCTTTGTTATTGAAGGTGCGAGAATGGCGGTGACCGAGCTCGGCACACCCCTTGCCATCTGGTCTCCTGTGGGACTGTTGTTTGCAAAAGGGATGGCAGGCATGGGGGAACAGACATTGCTGGGCTTGCATAAGGGAACCTGGTGGGTGCACCTGCTTCTGGTAATGGGATTTATCATCTTGATTCCCTCTACCAAGTTTCGCCATATTTTTACCACCAGTGCAAACTACTTTTTTGAGGATCTTGGATCCAAAGGGAAACTCCTGAACCTTGATCTCGAAGATGAAGATGCTGAGACCTTTGGTGCTGCGACCTTAAAAGAGATGACATGGAAGGATATCTTCGATGCAGATGCCTGTACCCTCTGCATGCGCTGTCAGGAACGCTGCCCTGCATTCAATACGGATAAACCGCTGTCACCGATGAAACTGGTGAATCAGATTGGTGATGTGGCGTTTACCTCTCCAGACGTCAACCTGATTGATACCATCGGTAAGGATGTGCTTTGGTCCTGTACAACCTGCCGGGCTTGTGAGGAGATCTGCCCGGCTTCCATTGAGCATGTCAGTAAAATTGTAGAAATGCGCCGTAGCATGGTGCTGATGGAAGGTGAGTTTCCCGGTGAAGAGGTGATGAGTGCTATGGAGGCTACTGAGGTAAACGGTAATCCTCTTGGCATTGGTTATGCAGAGCGTGGCGAATGGGCGGAAGAACTTGGTATTAAGACCCTGGCCGAGGAGTCTGATATTGATATACTTTATTTTGTTGGCTGCTACGGATCATTTGATAAACGTAATATTGCTGTTGCTAAGAGCTTTGTCAAATTGTGCCAGGCTGCAGGGGTAAAACTGGGCATCCTCGGTAAGGAAGAAAAATGCTGTGGTGAACCCATGAGAAAGATGGGCAACGAGTATCTCTATCAATCTCTGGCCGTAGAGAACATAGAACTTATCAACTCTTATGAAGTGAAGAAAATAGTCACCAGTTGTCCACATTGCTTTAACACTCTGGAGAAGGACTACAGGGATCTCGGTCTGGATGTTGAGGTTGTTACCTATACGGTTTTCCTTGAGGGGTTGATTAAATCAGGCAGGTTGAAGATCAATGCTGAAAATCTCTCCTGCACTTATCATGACTCCTGTTATCTCGGTCGTCACAATGACATTTATGAACCACCACGATCTCTTATTGCGGCAGCCGGTGGAAGCTTGATCGAGATGGAAAAGAACCGGCAGGAGGGGTTTTGCTGCAGTGCCGGAGGCGGACGGATAATGGCCGAAGAGAAAATTGGTGAGCGTATTAACATCAAAAGAGTCAAGATGGCTGTGGAGACTGGGGCGGATGTGTTGCTTTCCAACTGTCCATTCTGCCTCACTATGTTTGAAGACGGGGTTAAAGGGGCCGATGTTGAAGAACAGCTTAAACCAAGAGATATTGCCGAGGTTCTGGCAGAGCGGATTTAAAAATGAGAACTGGAGGTAACATATGAAGATTTTAGTCTGTATAAAACGGGTTCCCGACATGGAATCAAAATTCAAGGTGGACGCAGACGGCACCTGGTATGAAAAAACTGATCTCGCCTGGAGAATGAATGAGTATGATGAGTATGCGGTGGAACAGGCAGTGCAGCTCAAAGAGCAGGAGGAAGATTCTGATCTGACTGTCCTCTGTATAGGGGGGGATCAGGTTAAGGAGACCATGAAAAAAGCTCTGGCTATGGGGTGCGATCGAGGAGCTCATATTGCAGACGATAATTCAAGCAGTAAAGAGCCATTTGAAATAGCCGGGATCATCGCCGAGTACGCAAAAGATAAGAGTTTTGATCTGGTTTTTACCGGCATGCAGTCACAGGACAGGGGAAGCGCACAAGTGGGTATCCTGGTTGCAGAACTTCTTGATATACCGGGAATTGCAACTATTGTCGATTTTGTCTATTCCGGTGGAGAAGTCAAAGTTAAACGGGAGCTTGAAGGTGGTGTAAAGGCATGTGTGACAGTTAAGGCACCTTTAGTTGTTACCTGTCAGCTGGGACTCAATACTCCCCGCTATCCAACTCTGCCCAATATCATGAAGGCTAAGAAAAAGGAACTGCTCTCTCTGCCTGTTGAGGATTTGTTGAAAGTTGATTCCAGGCAGGAGACCGCAAAGATATATTTCCCTGAGAAAAAAGGTGGTGGTCTTATTCTGGAAGGAGATGCCCCGGAGCTTGTTGATAAGCTGATTCAGATTCTTAAAGAGAAAACTGCTGTTCTTGCTTAGGAGATATTTATGAAGATAATACTTGTTGCAGAATATAGAGACGGAAAGCTGCTTGCGAGCTTTAATGAGCTGATGGATTTTGCCGATAAAATGGGTGGAGAGAATGTTATGTTTCTGGTAGGAGGCGACAATGATCTGCCGAAATATGATGGAAAGCTTTATCTCGCTGATGCCGGAACCTTCGGCGAGTATAGCCCTGACGTACACAAGCAGTTGATTCTCGATATCGTGGAAAAAGAACAGGCTGATATGGTGGCCTTCTGTCATTCTTCTTATGGCTGGGATCTGGCGCCAAGGGTCGCTTTTGCCTTGAAGGCTGCCCAGGTCTCCGAGATTGTCGAGATCGTCGATGGTGTCCCGGTGGTTCCTGTTTGTAATGCAAAATTGAGACGAGACGTGCAAATTAAAACAAAACGGTCCGTTGTTACCCTCCAGGCCGGTGCCTTTGGTCTCCCTGAAGAACCTGCCGGTACTCCGACTATCGAAAAAGTAGAAGGGGATTTGGCTGGAAGAGTTCAGTTTACCGGTTATGAGCAGCCTGAAAGTGGTGGTGTTGACCTGGGGAAGGCCCGGATCGTTGTCAGTGCCGGCAGGGGAATCGGCAAGCCCGAAAATGTGGAAATGATCGCCAACCTTGCCCAGGCGCTAGGTGGTGAATATGGAGCGAGCAGACCTGTAGTCGATTCTGAATGGGTTGAACATAACCGCCAGGTGGGCACCACCGGTCAGACGGTAGCACCTAAGCTTTATGTAGCCTGCGGGATTTCCGGTGCTATTCAGCATCTGGCTGGAATGAAAAAGTCGGAATTTATCGTGGCTGTAAATACCGATAAGGATGCTCCCATAGGTGAGGCGGCAGATGTTCTGGTTGTTGCTGATTTAAAGGAATTTGTGCCTTTGTTGACAGAAAAAATTCAATCCCTGTAGGACACGTCTGTATGGAATACTTAACAGAAATTAAAGTGAGAGGGTATCATGCCGATTTTTACGGCCATGTGAATAATGCCCGGTACCTTGAATTTTTTGAAGAAGACAGGTGGGCTCTGCTGGAGTCCAAGATAGATCTGAAAAAATGGGCCAGAGAGGGGCTGGTGTTCCTGGTTGTAAATATTAATGTGAACTATCGCGCTGCTGTTCCGGTGGGAGAGACATTACTCGTCACGACTAGACTGGAAAGAATTGGTAATAAAAGCGTAGTGTTAAAGCAGGATATATTTCTGAAAAGAACAGAAGAACTTGTCACTGATGCTCTGGTTACCTTTGTTATTGGAGGTAAAGATGGTGCTGTTCTGATGGAAGGGGATATCTTAAAGGAAATTGAAAAATTGCGCTAATATATGTGAACAGTTTTGCACAGCAATATGATTAACTCTGGTTCGATTTTTTGTTGACATTCATTGTAGTTATATATTAGACAAAAGAAGGTTATATTAACGTTGATTGTTCTCGATGCTTACTTAAACGTAAAGGTGAGATATTTGAATGTAGAGGCAGGGCATGATATACTGACTTTGTTTTAAGTGAGCCGGGGAAGATTTAGTATCAAGAGGCGTCTGTCGTATTTAACGGCAGGTCTATGGATTAATAAGAGAGAGGAGAAAAGAATGAAGAAGAAGCTATCTGTACTGGCATTGGTATCAGTATTTGCAGCGGGTTCAGCATTTGCTTCCGGCTGGCGTATACCGGAACAGTCAGTTGATTCAACAGCCAAAGCGGGCGCCAATATAGCATCATCCACCCGGGGTGATACGGCATACTACAATCCTGCCAATATGTCCTGGATGGCTGATACCTGGACTCTTGAGGGTGATCTTACCTACCTGTATCTTTCTCCAATTGAGTATGAAGATTCTCGTAGTCCAATTTTGAACGGTGAGTCGGAAAGTGAACATTTTATCATACCCACCGGTTTTTTTGTTTCCCCCTCCTACGGTGGTGCACGTTTTGGATTCGCGCTTGTTGCACCGGCCGGTTTGTCCAAACAATGGGAAGATCCTTATCCAAAAACCTATGCAGAAGAGTTTTCTCTCACAGTTCTTGAAGCAAATCCCACAGTATCTTATGGTCTTGGCGATATGTTCTCAATCGCCGGTGGTGTACGGATGATCTATGCCGATGCCACGGTTAAGAGCGATGGCAGTGGCATGGGTATCCCTCTCTCGCGGAGTATGGAAGGGGATACCTTAGAATGGGGATGGAATGCAGCGGCTGCTTTTAAGCCCATGGACGCACTTAATATTTCAGCTACCTATCGTTCTCATATTGATCTTGAGTTTGAGGATAAGGCAGACTTGAACCTGATGGGTAACCTTATGACCCTCGATACCACAGTTGATGTACCTGTACCGGCAGTGTTTGCCCTGTCGGTTGCCTATGATGTACTGGAAAACCTCAATGTGGAACTTACCTGGGATAGAACCTTCTGGTCAGAATATGAGCATCTCCATTTCCATTTTACGCCCACAATTCCAGGCAATCCGTTTGAAACTCCGGTATCAAAGAACTGGGATGATACCGATGCCTTTCGTCTCGGCCTGACCTATGGAGTCAATGATACTGTTACCTTAATGGGTGGTTTTGGTTATGACAACAATCCGGCCCCGGCAGAAAATATAGGTTTTGAACTGCCCGATTCGAATGCCTGGCTCTATTCTCTGGGTATGCAGTATAAAGTCAACGAGAAAATGGAACTCGGAATCGCTGCTCTGTATGACTATAAAGAGAGCCGCAAGGTAGAGGTAATTCCATCCGACGTGGTGTATGGTGAATTCACCAATGCCTCGGCACTTCTTATTACAGCTGGTATAAATTACAAGTTCTAAGAGGAATTTTTCGAGCTGTCACTACCCCCTTGTTGCTGTATGCAGCAAGGGGGTTTTTCATATACGGGTTTAAAGACCGCGCATATATTCAGGCTTAAGACTAACCCTGCCCTTTAATGCATCGTCGATAAGCTTCAGGGTTGCAATCTTATCCCGAGGGAGTTTTGCCTTGACAGGAAGGTAGTTGG
>JAUVON010000070.1 GCA_030599175.1 Desulfobulbaceae bacterium
ACCGGCTTCTGGTTGACTTTTGCTCTGCGCGGACTCCAGTTTAGAAAATTGGGCCATGCTCTCTATCTTGCCCTGATTAAACGCAAGGAAGACAGCGATCAACCGGGAGATATTACCCATTTCCAGGCCTTGATGACCGCTCTTTCAGCAACTGTAGGTACGGGTAATATAGCTGGTGTCGCTACAGCTATTGCCGTGGGTGGACCAGGCGCTCTGTTCTGGATGTGGATTACCGGTCTTGTGGGAATGGCAACCAAATATGCTGAGGCGGTACTGGCGGTTAAATACCGGACTGTTGATGAAAATGGTGAAATGAGTGGTGGACCAATGTACTATATTTCCAAAGGGTTGAATATGCCCTGGCTGGGAACCATCTTTGCAGTTTTTGCCTCTTTTGCCGCTTTTGGTATCGGTAACATGGTACAGTCAAATTCCGTTGCTGATGCAGTGGAAGCGACCTATCATATTCCCCCAATGGTAACCGGTATAGTTCTTATGGTTTCCACAGCTGCGGTTATTCTGGGTGGTATCAAGAAAATTGGCAAGGTAACCGGTGTCCTGGTACCGATCATGATTGCTTTTTATATGGCGGGAGCTGCCTATATTATTATTGCCAACATCGCGGGAGTTCCAGCAGCCCTGGTTTTTATCGTCAAACAGGCATTTAATCCTACTGCGGCAGTTGGTGGCTTTGCCGGTGCATCCATTATGCTGGCTATCAGAATGGGTGTGGCCCGGGGTGTGTTCTCCAACGAATCCGGTCTTGGTAGTGCTCCTATTGCAGCAGCAGCTGCGCAAACCAAAAGCCCGATCACTCAGGCGCTGGTGTCCATGACCCAGACTTTTATCGATACCATCGTCGTTTGTACAATGACCGGTCTCGTCTTAATCCTTACCGGTGTCTGGTCAAATGGTGAAACCGGCGCAGAATTGACAACGATGGCTTTTGCTGCCGGTATGCCTGGTGGTGCGCATGTGGTGACCATCGGCATAATTCTCTTCGCCTATTCGACCATTCTCGGCTGGTGTTATTATGGAGAAAAGTCAATTGAGTATCTTTTTGGTGTCAAGGCTGTACTGCCGTACCGGATAATTTTCATCTGCTTTGTAGGAGTTGGTGCTGTTGCCAAACTCAGCCTGGTCTGGAATATTTCCGATACTCTAAATGGCCTGATGGCTATTCCAAATCTTATCGGCCTGTTATTATTGACTCCGGTTGTTGTCTCGGAAACGAAAAAGTATTTTGACAATAAAAAAGATAGTTGAGTACACTGCTTCTTTACAGAACAGGTAACCAGAAAAGAAAAAGCCTCCTTCCGAAATAATTTCGTGAAGGTACTTATCCAAGCATTTTAAAAAATTCCGATCTATTCGGGTTAGGAGATGACCATGAGTAATCGCTTTATAATGACCGCCTTCGGCAGAGACCGGGTTGGCATCGTCGCCGACGTCACTCGTCTGCTCTATGAAAATAAATGCAATCTCGAAGATACCACCATGAATATGCTTGCCGACGAGTTCACCCTGAACCTGCTATTTTCCAGTGAGCAGAGCAACATCGAAGAACAGTTGTTACGCGAATGTCGGCGGCTGGAACTTGAGAAGGGGATTTCGGCCTTTGTTCGGCCGCTGCAGGCTCCGGAGAGAAAAAAATTCAAGGGTTACAAAACCTGTACCCTGCATATCGAGGGTGCGGATCAAGCAGGAATTGTCTACAAAACCTGCCGCTTCCTGGCCGAAAACAAGTTGAATATCGTCCATCTTCATTCCACAGCCAAAGCCTCTCCGGAAAGTGGCGCCACAATATACTGCATGGATATTCATATCCAGGTTCCGGAAGAGATCTTGCTGGATCAAGTGGAAGACGATTTAACCATCATAGCGGATGAGTTGCAGGTTGACATCAGCATGTCACGTTAAACTGATTGCCTGAGAATACACCGAGGGGGGATCTTGTGAATTACCCTCAATCAAAATTCCGGAATAGTTCCCCCCTCTCTCTTTCTCACCGTATTCGTCATTTTCAGCGTACAACCAGTACCGGAAGATTGCAATGCGCAAGAACTCGGTGGGTAACACTACCCAGCATCATGCCTTTCCAATCTCCCAGGCCTCGTGATCCCATGACGACGAGGTCACACCCTTCATCCAGGGCGACTTGACAGATCATGTCCCCGGCATTGAAGCTTGGTACGACCATTTCGTTATAATCAACCTTATGTTCGATGAGAACCATACGATATGGTGCAAGTATCACATCTGCCTCTTCCTGCTGTGCCTTTACTGCTTCTTCTCGTGGTCTTCCTGTGATAATCGCCGGAATTGCGCCGGTTACATAGAGGAGCAATATCTCCGCGTCCATAGTTGTTGACAGCCCGATGGCAGTTCTCTTGGCCAATTTGGAACTTTCGGAACCGTCGACAGGAAGTAAGATTTTTTTGTATTTGATCATGACACTACCTCCGTAAATAGTTGACATCTCGTTTCGAGAGTATCCCCACGCTGCTTAAAGTGATTTGCAACTAACTGAAAATATATATAAAATTAGAGTATTAAAAAATTCTATAAAGATGCATATCAGCCATTGGGATATACTTAATTGTATGATAAAAACAGGTCATAAGTCAAATTTGAAGTGGTGGTTTGATGCATCATCCCGCGGGTGATATTTTCATCCCAATAGAAGCATTTCATATTCGTTCAAGAGATTTAATGATTGGGTAGTTTTCATAAAAAGCAGTTTTAAATGAAAAATTGGATTGCCACAATGTGGTATGTGTTATATCATAGCATTAAAGGAGAATGTATGCGATATGTTTGGCCCGCCATAATGATCGTTTTTTCGAGTATCTTTTTTACCGACTTGAGCACAGTCATGGCAAGTGACGAGCCTTGCCATGGAGGTGGGCTTTCCCACAACTCCCGTGAAATGGCCTGCTGCTGCACTGATCAGACGATGATCCACAAGCAGGAAGAGTTGAAGAAAAATGATACAGTAAAGGAATGTTGTGAGCATTCCATGGCCTGCTCCAGTGGGCAACCGGCCGATAGTGTATTTGCTTTATCGGTAGTGCAGATTGATTTCTCTCAGTCATATTTGTATGGATCGTTTCATTTATGCGGGCAGGAACCAAAACGTGGACAGGGCTGGTATAGCATGTCTACACCAAGAGCGCCTCCCGTCCCAGTCTATATTACACACTGCTCCTTCCTCATTTAATACCTCCTCTATCTCACCGAAACAGCTGTGGTCAGTATGTACATCCTTTGACCGGGGCTGCAAGTCTTGGGTTCGTTTCCCATTATTACTGTTTGACAAGTTCGTAATAACCTCAGTTTCGATGGATAAGTAAAAAACTTCATATTGGAGGCGTGGAATTTTTCTATTATTTCGGCGTACATACGGTACGTCGTAATGATAGAAAAATTGTAACAACGAACCAGGTAAGCGAGCCTGCGAGACTCCGGATGAAGACTTTTTACGACGCCATCACTGTTTGAATTATTAAACCCCTATATGCGGGACTCTCATTAGCGAATGGGTTTACGGCCATTGTATGGCCTGATCAACAGAGAGATTAGAATGACTATAGTAAGAAAGGCATATCCTCCCCTGGAGGATTCGTACTTCTGCGCTGATCTTCTGCATCAGTGCTTGAGAATCCTGGGACTAATCAGCTTATGCATTTTTACCATTGCCGCAGGGAATGTCAGGGCAGCTGACAGCGGCATACAGCTACCCGAACTTATTGAAGAACTGTATCAGAATAACCAGGAGTTGCTCAGCATCGAAGAGCGTGCCCGGGCACTTCGGGCGGAAGCTCCATTTGCAGGCTCCCTGTCTGATCCCAGAGTCGGGATAGCTCTTCTCAATTTACCCACTGATAGTTTCGAGTTTGACCAGGAGGCTATGACACAAAAGCAACTTTTTGTGGCTCAGAAGTTTCCATGGTTCGGTACTCTGGATCTCAGTCAGCAGGTGGCGGAATTAAAGGCACTGGAGTTTGAAACTCTAGTCCAGGGTAAATGGCTGAAAAAAGCAAATGAGCTTGCAGGGGCCTGGTATGAACTGGGGTTGGTTGAACAGAGTCTCGAACTCAATAAAAAACTCAAGACGGTTATCACTCAGATTCTGCGGATGACGGAAACCCGATATGCAATCGGGAAGGGGATACAGCAGGATATTCTGGCAGGTCAGGTGCAGATGTCTGAGCTTATCGATGAAGAGGTGAATCTCAGGAGTAAAGAGCAGGTCATAAGGGGTAGGATTGGCTCTCTATTGAACAGGACCTCTTTTTTCTCCGACAAGGGGCCGGAACTGCTCCCGGAAATAGATTATCCCCTGGATTTGGAAGAATATAAAAAGGTTGCTTTACAGTATAATCCACAAATTATAGCAAAAAAAGTTGGTATAGACAGGGCACGGCTGGAGGTAGAGCTGGCAGATAAAAACTATATGCCTGACTTTGATCTTCGTGTCAGTTATGGACAGCGGGAACCGAATCCGGTAACAGGAGATGATCGTGCCGATTTTTTTTCAGCCGGTGTAACAATGACTGTACCTCTCTGGCAGCGAACCCGCCAGGATGCAAAAAAGGCAGGAGCAGAAAAACGTCTGAAGGCTGCAGAAAAATCCCTGACAGGAATTAGCCGTACTCTTCCCCATAAAATCGAAGCCCTCCTGGCAGAAATAGAAGGGGCAAAAGAGAACTTTGCCCTGTATCGTGATGTGCTCTTTGTACAGGCTTCACATCTTGCTGAATCATCTTTGGTAGCATATTCAGTCGGAAAAGTTGAATTTGCCACTATGCTTGGCTCCCGGGTTCGGCTTTTACGCATAGAACTCAAAACTCAAAAATATAAATATCAGATTCATTCGAAACTGGCGGATCTTGCCGAAGTGATCGGTACTTCACCGGCAACTCTGGAGGGTATTTAATGAACCGAATAATTGTGACACTGGTCATTTTTTTAACCATCATATCCGCAGTGGTGTCAGAAACTGCAGAAGGGTTGAAGGCGGGGGATGTCGATCCGAAAAGCGGTAAAGTTATTAAATATTGGGCAGCCCCGATGGATCCTACTTATATCCGCAACGAACCTGGACAATCTCCCATGGGAATGGATCTGGTTCCGGTCTTTGAGGAGGAAGGGGAAAAACTACCCGCTTCAACCATAAGAATTGATCCGGTGACTATTCAAAATATGGGGGTACGGACAGCCAGGGTTGCGAAAATGGAACTGAAGAAGTCGATCAGGGCATTGGGAACAATCACCTATGATGAGACACGTATTTATGCTGTTAATCTGAAGTTTGATGGCTGGATAGAAAAACTTTATGTCAATTTCGTTGGCGAGAGTGTGAAGAAAGGGCAACCTCTCTTTGATATTTACAGTCCTGAACTGGTGGCCGCACAGGAAGAGTATCTGCTTGCTGTAAAACAGTCTGAGGATCTGTCAGACAGCAGGTATCCCAGTGTGCAGGAAAATGCGGCCAGTCTGCTTAAAGCAGCTCGCCGGCGATTGCAGTATTGGGATCTTTCAGCCGGGCAGATCGACGGGCTTACAAAAAATAGAAAAGTAAAAAAAAGCCTGACTATCTATTCCCCCGCAACCGGGGTGGTTATCAGGAAGGAACCGTTCGATGGTCATTTTGCAAAAGCAGGGATGCATCAATATGAGATTGCGGATCTTTCAAGGGTCTGGGTTGATGTTGAAGTGTATGAGTATGAACTCCCCTTTATCAGGCAGGGGATGTCGGTGAATATGGAATTATCTTACCTGCCCGGTAATCGTTTTGAGGGCACAGTCCTTTTTATCTATCCGTTTTTAAATCCGGAAACCCGTACGGCAAAACTTCGTTTAGCCTTTGATAATCTGGAAGGGCTGTTGAAACCGGATATGTATGCCAATGTCTTTTTGGAATCAATAATTGACCCGGATGCCCTGGTGATTCCCCAGGAGGCAGTGATCGATTCTGGAATCAGGAAGATAGTTTTTGTCGCAAAGGATGGGGGGAAATTTGAGCCCAGGGAGATAAAGCTTGGCCATGAGGGGATGGATAATTTGTTCCAGGTGCTGGAAGGACTTTCAGTAGGGGAGAGAGTTGTCACCTCTGCTCAGTTTATGCTCGATTCTGAATCACGGTTGCGTGAAGCCATTCAGAAGATGCTTGAGATCCGAAATACCGGATCTGAAGACTCTGCTGGTGCACCAGATGATCTGGATATGGAGGGGATGGGCATGGATGACGATCTTGATATGAGCGATATCAAAATGGATCAGTAAGGTGTGCAATTCCCAATAGGAAAAAGGAGATAATTACTCAGGGCTATAGCCTGAACGGCTAAAAACCTGGGTAGTAATAAAGAGATGATTACTGCGATAATTGATCATTCCATTAAAAATAAATTTCTTGTACTCGTGCTTACGGGATGTGTAATGGCAGGCGGTGTCTGGGCTATGTTCAGAATCCCTCTTGATGCAATCCCAGACCTATCCGATGTCCAGGTAATCATATTAACAGAGTTTCCGGGGCAGGCACCCCAGGTAGTTGAGGATCAGGTAACCTACCCGTTGACAACCGCGATGCTGTCAGTTCCCTATGCCAAAGTTGTACGTGGCTATTCCTTTTTTGGTATGAGTTTTACCTATGTGATTTTTGAAGACGGTACCGATATGTACTGGGCTAGAAGCAGGGTGATGGAAGCCTTGAATTATGTTTCCGGCAGGTTGCCCGATGGAGTTTCGCCAACCCTTGGCCCGGATGCTACAGGTGTAGGCTGGGTGTTTCAGTATATCCTGGAGAGTGAAAAATATGATCTGCAGCAATTGCGTTCGATACAGGACTGGTTTTTACGTTACGAACTGACAAGTGTACCGGGGGTATCTGAGGTAGCTTCAATCGGTGGCTTTGTTAAACAGTATCAGGTGATGGTCGACCCTAACAAGCTTTTGGCCTACAACATTCCTCTGCAGAAGGTTCGCCAGGCGATCAAACGATCAAATAATGATGTTGGAGGACGGCTTATTGAGATGGGAGAAACCGAATTTATGGTTCGGGGGCTAGGGTATATCAAATCAATAGAGGATTTGGAGAACATCCCTGTCAGTGCAAATAAAAAGGGTACACCAGTTCTTTTGAAAAATATTGCCCGTGTCGCACTGGGACCTGAGCTTCGCAGAGGTGTGCTTGATTTTAACGGTACCGGTGAGGCTGTGGGCGGCATTATCGTCATGCGCTATGGAGAGAACGCCCTGGCTGTTATTGACAGGGTGAAAACAAGATTGGCAGAGGTCACCTCCGGTCTGCCGGAATCCGTTTCTGTTCGTCCTGTATATGACCGTTCGGCGTTGATTCTGCGTGCTATAGAGAACCTCAAGCATACCCTGCTGGAGGAAAGTTTTATCGTTGCCCTTGTCTGTATAGTTTTTCTTTTCCATATGAGAAGTGCTCTGGTAGGCATAATAACTTTGCCCATAGGGGTGCTGGTTTCTTTTCTGATTATGGAGCGGCAGGGAATTAATGCCAATATTATGAGTCTTGGAGGAATTGCCATTGCAGTGGGGGCCATGGTTGATGCAGCCATTGTCATGGTCGAAAACGTACATAAACACCTGGAGCGTGATCGCTCTGATAAAGAGCATTGGCAGATTGTCCGGGATGCATCGGTGGAGGTGGGGCCTGCGCTCTTTTTTTCACTCCTTATAATCGCGGTCAGTTTTCTTCCTGTTTTTACCCTGGAAGCCCAGGAAGGCAGGATGTTCAGGCCTCTGGCTTATACCAAAACCTATGCCATGCTGGGCTCAGCCATTCTGGCTATTACTCTTGTCCCTGTGTTGATGGGGTTTATGATACGTGGGAAAATCATGCCGGAACACAGAAACCCGGTGAACCGCTTTCTTGTCTGGGTTTATCATCCTGTTATCAAGCTGGTTCTTAAAATGAAGCTTGTGGTTGTGCTGCTGGCTGTGGTTGCTCTGGCGGCAGCCTGGATACCATATAAGCGAATGGGATCTGAATTTATGCCGCCCCTTAATGAAGGCGATCTGCTCTATATGCCCACCACATTGCCGGGGATCTCTATTACCAAGGCCAAAGAATTGCTGCAGCAGACCGATCGGATAATAAAATCCTTCTGGGAAGTGGATAATGTTACCGGCAAGGTTGGCAGAGCCGAATCTGCCACGGATCCGGCACCCCTTTCCATGTTGGAGACCATTATAACTCTTAAGCCGGAAGCCCATTGGCGTGAGGGGATGACCATGGAAAAACTGATTGACGAACTGGATAAGGCTATCCAGTTTCCAGGGCTGACCAATGCCTGGACTATGCCGATTAAAACCAGGATTGACATGTTGTCAACGGGTATCAAGACCCCGGTTGGTTTGAAACTGATGGGTGATGATTTGCAGATTCTGACAGAGATTGGTGAGAAGGTGGAAGCTGTTATAAGAGGTGTTCCGGGAACCGCAAGTGTTTATGCAGAGAGAGTAACAGGCGGCAATTTCATCGATTTTGATATCAAGAGATCGGAGGCTGCCCGTTATGGACTGACGGTGGGAGATGTGCAGGATATCATCATGATGGCCGTTGGAGGGATGAATATCACTTCAACTGTTGAAGGGCTTGAGCGTTATCCGGTAAATCTTCGTTATGGCACAGAACTCAGGGACACCCCTGAAAAGTTAAAGCGTATCCTTATTCCTACTCCGACCGGGGCACAGATTCCCATTACCCAGGTTGCCGATATAACAATCAAGAAAGGTGCAGCCGCTATAAAAAGTGAAAACGCCAGGAAGAATGCCCTGGTCTATGTGGATATCGAAGGAGTGGATGTAGGCAGTTATGTCAAGGACGCGCAGAAGGCTGTTGCTGAGAGCGTCGATCTTCCACCAGGCTACAGTATTGTCTGGAGCGGTCAGTATGAGTATATGATCCGGGCCCAGAAGAAACTGATGGTGGTTGTACCCGCCACCTTGGTGATCATTTTCATGCTGCTCTATCTCAATTTCAAAAATATTACCGAGAGTTTGATTGTTATGTTGTCAGTCCCCTTTGCCCTTACAGGCGGTCTGTGGCTGATGGATTATATGGGCTACAACATGAGTGTGGCAGTTGCTGTGGGTTTTATTGCCCTTGCCGGAGTTGCCGCTGAGACAGGTGTGGTGATGCTCATTTACCTTGATATTTCCTATCGCAAATATAGAGCCAGATATGGTGAGAGTTTCTGCAAAATGCACCTCAATATGGCGATTGAAGAGGGTGCGGCTTTGCGTGTGCGCCCAAAAATGATGACGGTGGTAGCAATCATTGCCGGTCTTACGCCAATTATGTGGAGCAGCGGAACAGGCTCGGAGGTAATGAAGCGGGTGGCAACTCCAATGGTCGGCGGTATGGTCAGTGCGACTGTTCTGACACTGGTGGTTGTCCCTGCAGTTTATGGTCTCTGGAAAGGCATTGGTCTTCCTTACAGGCCGATCTTGCAGAAGGATAAGGAGTAAACAGGAAAATTTAACAGGAGGGAAAAAAACGACCGTCATTCCCGCGCAAGGCGGGAGATAAGCGCATATTTCTATCCAGAAGGTGTTGAAATGACAAAAAACAACAAAAAGGAGAACAGTATGAAAAAAATTATAACTTTAATTGCTTTAGTATGTGTGATGTTTGCTGGAAGCATCTGGGCTATGGATCATTCCAAAATGGGAAAGAAGGATAGCGGTGGGATGGAGCATGGCGGTGCGCAGGAGATGAATACCTTCAAAGAGATGGTTATGGTTGATGGTATCCATGCAGAATTCCAGGTTATGGAACTGGCAAGTATGAACATGACTGATCCCAAGGGACACACTCATCATGTGATGGCTTCATTTATGAAAGACAATGAGAAAATTACTCAGATGGCGGGTAAAATTAAGCTCATTTCACCTTCAGGAAAGGAGCAGATTGCTACCCTTAAGGATTTCGGCAGTGGTATGTTTGCGGCAAATTTTACCATCGATGAAAAAGGGAAGTGGGGAGTGATCTGTCTCTTTAAAGATGATGGAGGAAAACATACTGCAAAATTCTGGTATCCCCATGATGCCGCATAGCGCCTGAAAGAGCTACTCTGAAAGTTTGTCCGGGGATAGAAAAAGTTATCTCCGGACAACTGGACTATCCAGGTCAGGTAAAAGGCATGTCTATCTCTATCTCTCCACCGCCGGTATCCTCAGTGGTGAGATTGGGAAACTGCTTCTGGAACACCCGGATCATTTTTATATTTTGTGTAAGTGTGGTGGCAACAAAGCCTTTGTAACCATTTTCTCTTGCAATGATTTCCAGAATCTCCAGCAGATATGTGCCAATTCCAAGTCCCTTGAGGTCTTCCTTGACCAGGAAGGCGACCTCTGCCTTGTCTTTTTCACACTCTGAATAGGATCATATAGCCACAATCTGTTTGCTCCGGCCAACCTGTCTGAAGCCGATAAT
>JAUVON010000100.1 GCA_030599175.1 Desulfobulbaceae bacterium
CAAACTGGCACCAATGGATTTCCCATGGCAGTCTAAAAATCGTACAAAGATTCTTGAGGTCTGGTCTAATCATTTTCAGCGCTAGTTTGACCCCATGAGCGACTCAGAGGCTTCATGAACCTGTGGCCACCCGGCTATAAGGTTCATGAAGCCTTTTTTATATTGTAACTCTTCCACGGCACCCAAAAATCTATTTTGCTGGATTAAGCATACACAAGAATTATGTCAAAAAATCTGGTTTTAAAAAATATTAGTAAATCGTTTGGTTCTCTGGTTGCGGTAGACAATGTCAGTTTGACTGTTGATCCCGGAGAATTTATCTGTTTTCTTGGTCCCAGCGGATGCGGCAAGACCACACTGTTACGGATCATCACAGGATTTGAATTCCAGACTTCTGGGGATATTTCATATGGAGAAAAAAACCTCAACAATGTGATCCCGCAGAAGAGAGATTTCGGCATTGTTTTCCAATCATATGCTCTCTTTCCCAATATGACTGTACAGCAGAACATTGCCTTTGGCCTGAAAATGCGCAGGATGCCACAAAAATTAATCGACAAGCGCGTCGATGAGATGCTTGAACTGATGGGGCTCACCGAATGGAATAAGCATTATCCATCCCAGTTAAGCGGCGGTCAGCAGCAACGGGTGGCTCTGGCCCGCGCCATCGCCATAAAGCCCAATGTGCTGCTGCTTGACGAACCTCTGAGTGCGCTCGACGCAAAAATCAGGGTTCGCCTCAGAGCTGTAATAAAACGATTGCAACAGGATCTCGGCATCACCATGATTTATGTCACCCATGACCAGGAGGAGGCCCTCTCCATGGCCGATCGCATTGTGGTCATGCGGGACGGACAACTCAGGCAGGTCGGTACACCGTGGGAGATTTATAAGAAACCTAAAACAAGCTTTATCGCTGAGTTTGTCGGGACTTCCAATTTCTTTGAGGGTCGAAAAAAGGATAACAAAATAATATACGGCCACTATTCATTCGAGGTTTCTGAGATAGATATGGTTGACAGTGAAAAAATATATCTTGCTATTCGGCCGGAGGATATTGAAATCGTCGGAACCACAATTGCATCGAATGATTGCGTTGCTGCCAATATCGTCAATGTCAGGGCCGAACTTATTACCTTTCTTGGCTCTGTTGTTACCGTTACTGTTAACCTGGAAGGTCGGGAAATGGTAATTGATATTGCCCAGAAAGAGTTCGCGAAAAAGCCAATCAATGAAAATGATGCTCTGCATCTCTATTTTCCGCCTGATGCTTTTCATGTCTATTCGGAAATATTTAAAAAGTTGATATAAGGGTATCTCATAAAATGACTACAACCCAAAGAGAAGATACCTCACTGCAAAATTATACAGTTTCTTCAGTGCGAATGGAATTTGACAAATTCATTGTTCCCACTGTGACCATTTTTATTTTACTGCTGTTGTTTTTTTTCATGCTGTTTCCCCTGTGGATGATCCTGAAACTGAGTTTTTTCGAAGGGGGAGAACTGGCTTTAGCCAATTTCACTTTAAATAATTTCAAACAGTACTTTACCACTGCATACACGCTCAGATCCCTGTGGCACAGCCTTTATGTATCTGGTGTCACTACTGTTATTGTTACTGTTATAATTTTCTTTTTTGCCTATGCCCTGACGCGGACCACCATCGCCAACAAAACTTTTTTCCGAAATATTATCATGATGCCGCTTGTGGCCCCTTCCATCGTGCAGGCTCTGGCACTGATTTATCTCTTCGGCCGCAACGGGCTGATTACCTCCCATTTTTTTCAGACTGACTGGAATATTTACGGCGCCACCGGCATTATTGTCTCTGAAGTACTGTATTGCCTGCCCCATGCCTTTGTTATCCTGTTTACAACCCTTTCGGCAGTCGACATCCGGTTAGACGAGGCCGCTGAAAGCCTGGGAGCGTCACCATTCAAAGTATTCACCCGGATCACTCTGCCGTCGGCCAAATACGGGATTATCAGCGCTGCAGCCCTGACCTTCAATCTGACCATCACTGACTTCGGCAACCCTGTTGTGATCGGCGGCAACTACAGTGTGCTGGCCACTGAGATATATGCCCAGGTCACCAACCTTTATCGATTTGATCTGGGTGCCACCATATCCATTATTCTCCTGGTGCCCTCGCTGGGGGCATTTATGCTCAACTACTATATCTCACGCAAAAGTTTTGCCATGATCAGCGGGGCTGCCCGACCCTTTATCCCGCCAACAAGGCGCCTGAAAAAAATATTGTACAGCGTATATTGTTACATTATAGCTTTTTCGATCATCTTGATTTTTGCCACGGTAATCATCGGTTCTTTTGTAAAGGTATGGCCCTATGACTGGTCTCTCACCCTGGCACATTATAAATTCCCGTCTATCGGTGGATATTCTGCCCTCTGGACCAGTCTATGGATCTCTCTTATCGTGGGTATCGTCGGCTCTTTTGTTACATTGGTGGCTGCCTATGCCATGGAGACCAGAAAGCCATATTTCAAACAGGTGGTCTATTTCTTTTCGGTAATGCCGGCGGCAATTCCCGGACTTGTCATGGGACTGGGCTTTATCCTGGCCTTTAATAAGCCCTATTACTGGTTTTACGGAACCCCCTGGATCGTTGTAATTAATATTGTTATCTGCAACTTTACTCTGGGGATTTTATCCAGTGTTTCAAATTTGAAAAATATAGACCCTTCCATCGAAGAGGCATCAATCTCCCTCGGCGGCGATACCATCAGTACCTTTTTTAAAATCATTTTTCCACTGTCAAGGGTTGCTTTTATTCAAAATTTCACCTACTTTTTCATGCGATCCATGACCACCATCAGTGCCGTTATCTTCCTGGTTTCCGCCACGGTTCATCTGGCTGCCATAGAAATCATCATGCTTGACAATGACGGTTGGACAGCCAGCGCAAACGCCATGTGTACCTGTATCATCGTGATCGTCTTTGTGATGCTTGGGATACTGCACTTAGTTAATAAATGGGTCAGCAAGACATCCGGCAGAGAAGTTATGATTGAATCATAGATAGTGGTTGGAAGGAAAAATACTCATGCAGAATTCGGATTAGTTTCAGGCAGAATAATTAACTCATCGTACACACCTCCAAGTACCAGCAGGTTGCCGAAATTAGCTGCAGAGGAGATAACTCTCAGCAAAAAAGCACTCTTCAGTCATTTTTTTAAAAAAAACCTGACTTTTCAACATTCTTTGTTTATAGATAATGAGACTGCGGCAATACATATACTAATTTTAATACAAAAGGAGCTTAACATGAAGAAACTACTTTTAACCCTGCCACTGGCTGCCCTTATGATAGCTGGTACCACACAGGGTGTACAGGCAGAAGGACGATTAACGATCTATTGCAGTGCTCAAGGAGACTGGTGTCAAAAAGCATCTGAAACTTTCGGCAAAAAATACGATATAAAAGTTTCCATGACACGCAATGGATCGGGAAGTACATACGCAAAAATACTGGCAGAGAAAGAAAATCCACGTGGCGATGTCTGGTATGGCGGCACCTTGGATCCACATAGCCAGGCGGGTGTAAATGGATTGCTGGAATCTTATAAATCACCTAACCTTGATAAAATAGCAGAGCCCTACCGTAATCCTGCAGCCAGTAAACAGAATCATTCGACAGGAGTTTACATCGGTATTCTCGGCTTCAGTGTAAATACTGATTTATTAAAAGACGCCAAGATGGAGATGCCGAAATGCTGGTCTGATTTAATAAAACCCGAGTTCAAGGGCAAGATACAAATGGCAAGCCCACAAAGTTCCGGTACAGCGTACACTGCCCTGGCGACTTTTACACAATTATACGGTGAGGATAAAGCGTTTGAGTATCTGACAAAACTCCACCAGAATATTGGTCAATATACAAAATCCGGCTCTGCCCCCGGTAAAAATGCGGCACGTGGCGAAACCATGGTTGGCATTGGTTTCTTACATGATCATGGTAAAGAAAAAGGCAAAGGATTTCCACTTGAGCTTGTTGCACCCTGTGAAGGAACCGGATATGAAATTGGTGGCTTGAGTATTATTAAAAATGCACGTAATATGGATAACGCAAAGAAATTTGTTGATTGGGCATTATCTAAAGAAGGCATGGAAGTTGCCGCAACTGTTCAGTCTTTCCAAGTGCCTACTAATACTGAAGCGGCAATTCCGGCCGAAGCTATACGACCTGAAGATGTTAATTTAATTGAGTATGATTTTGTTAAATATGGTGGTGAAGCCACGCGTAAAGCCCTCATCGGTCGTTGGGTTGAACAGGTTAAGCCCTTAGAGCGCTAAAGCCGAAAGTTCACCCCCCCAGTGCGGCTCTCTAGGAGGCTGTCCGAGAATAGAGAGCCGCAAAAAGTTACATTCTTGTAACCCTTTCATCTGCCGCAATCTATGAATAAAACATCTGCCACTCGTTTACTGTCCTCCATTGACCCTCGCACTAAATGGGTTTTATTTGGGCTTCTAGCATGGATCATCATTCCGTGGAAAGGTTTGGAATACGGAATTTTTGAGTCTACCGGTTCAGAAATTTTCAACGCATATGCCTGGAAAAGCATCAATACATCACTTATTTCACTTGCTGTATTTCTTCTTTTTCTGTTGCGTCCCTGGAAAGCACATGCAAAAGCGGACTTGATTGACGCTGCAGTTTCACTCACAAGCTTTATTCTCATCCTATTTGGGGCAGCTCTGCTCAATGAATCATTGGGCTACAGTGCAGCAATACAGCTTACCTTCTTTTTGCTTATTTTTTCTCTCGCCCTGGCGCGAATGGGTTTTATTCAGGGCGACCCGTTTATGACGACTGCCATTGTCATGATCATGGCATCTATTGCTGTGTTTGTGCTCTTCCCCATTTCCACTATTTTTTCTAAAGTTGTATTTTTAGAAGATGGCACATTCACACCAATGGCTTTCTATGAAAATATAACCTCTTTCGGGGTTGGCCGTACATTAAAAAACTCTTTGATGCTGGCCATAGCAGTGGGTATGTCATCCACATTTCTCGGGCTATGCTTTTCATTATTTACAGTACGAATCACCAAACGCTTTAAAGGGCTGGCCCGCCTCTTTTCCATGCTGCCTATTGTTACACCTCCATTTGTTATCGGTCTCTCTTTAATTCTTATTTTTGGGCGTAATGGAACCATTAATGATGGACTGCTTGCCCTCTTTGGCAACGATGGTTTATTTATTGGCACGGGCAATGAAGGCTGGTTTCACCGTTCGGCTTACATTTATGGATTCTGGGGTGTTTTTTTAGCGCAGACATTATCCTTTACACCGATTTGTTTTATGTTGCTCGTGGGGATGGTTTCCACCATTAACCCAGCGGTCGAAGAAGCCTCTGTTACCATGCGAGCCTCCAACTCACAAACGTTTTATTACGTTACACTTCCTCTGCTTCGCCCCGGTATTGCCAATGCCTTTCTGCTTGCGGTAATATCATCCCTGGCCGATTTTGGTAACCCGATGGTGCTGGGTGGTGATTATGATGTGCTCGCCACTGAAATCTATTTTAGTATTGTAGGCGCCCAGCTTGATTATGCGCGAGCTTCGACACTTGGAATCCTGCTATTATCATTCTCATTATTAGCCTTTATCATTCAACGGCAATGGATAGGAAAAAAATCATATGTCACAGTAACCGGCAAAGGATCTGGTGGTTATTTCCAGCCTGTACCCGCCTGGGTGCGAAGAATAGCAACCTCTGTTTCACTCTCCTGGATGCTGTTTACCGCTATTTTATACGGCAGTATTTTACTCGGAGGGTTTGTGGTTAACTGGGGTGCCGATTATACACCCACGCTGGCACATTATGAAGAACTTTGGGCCAGGGGAATGGGCTATGGTGCGTGGCCTTCTTATATTACCACCCTCAAGTTTGCCGCAGTTGGTGCACCTCTCACCGCACTGATGGGCTTGATGATTGCCTATGTAACAACCCGGAAACGCTTTATCGGGAGAGGTGTTGTTGATTTCAGCGCTATGATCAGTTTTGCCATTCCAGGTACGGTAATAGGCATCAGCTATGTCCTGGCATTCAATACAGCACCGATACTCATCAACGGCACGGCCATCATTATTATCATCTCCTTTATTTTCAAGAATATGCCCGTCGGAATTCGCTCAGGGATATCGGCACTATCACAGATTGATAAATCACTGGAAGAAGCTTCACTTACACAACGAGCCAGTTCCATCAGAACAATATTTACTATAGTGCTGCCGCTGCTGCGACCTGCAATGATTTCCGCTATTGTATTCAGTTTTGTAAAATCGATGACTACGGTAAGTGCCATCATATTTTTAGTTACAGCTGATACGCAGGTTGCTACGACGTATATTATGGGACGGGTGGAAGATGGTGATTATGGCCAGGCCGTTTCTTACGGTTCAGTACTGATTGTGACAATGTTGATTGTGATTGTACTGGTTGAGAAATTTATAGGAAGATCAAGGATAGAGAGAGCATAACGAGGATCTGATCAAGTTAGGGAATGAATATGAAAAAACACGAATCAAGCAAGGTACAACTTATCAATGTTGTTAAAAGCTTTGGAGATAATACTGTCCTGCACGGAATTGATCTCGAAATCCAGGCAGGAAGCCTTACCACCCTGCTCGGCCCTTCAGGTTGCGGAAAAACGACAATTCTGCGACTTATTGCCGGCCTCGAACTCCCAACATCAGGTAAGGTCTTTTTAGGTGATGAAGATGTTTCAGTTCTATCCGCCAGCCTGCGGGATGTTGCCATGGTGTTTCAATCTTATGCCCTGTTCCCTCATATGACAGTGGGTCAAAACGTTGGCTACGGGCTTAAAATGCAAGGTGTTGGTAAAGAAGAACGAGAGCAACACGTAAAAGAGGCCCTTGACTCAGTAGGACTTGATGGATTCCAACCACGTTATATCGATCAGATGTCGGGCGGACAGCAGCAGCGTGTCGCAGTAGCCCGAGCATTAATCCTTGAACCAAAGGTTATGTTATTTGATGAACCGCTGAGTAATCTAGACAGCAAACTGCGCCGACAAATGCGTGAGGATATTCGTCGCCTGCAACAAGAGCTGGGAGTTACTTCAGTGTATGTCACCCACGATCAGGATGAAGCATTGGCAGTATCCGATGATGTTGTCGTAATGAAAGAAGGAGTGATAGCCCAGCAGGGCACCCCAAAAGAACTCTACCTGCAACCCAATACCAAATTTGTCGCAACTTTCATGGGCGATGCCAATATTCTGAAAGGAGAAGTAATTGTGGGAGGAGAAAAATCACTCCTGCGTATCGACAATGTTGAAATTGCAACAGATAAGCCAATGTCCGTTGATCTGATCAACAAAACCATCGAAATCGCTATCCGCCCTGAGGCCTTATCGCTAATACCAGCAGATGATAATGCTATTGGGTTGCCCTGCACTATTATTTCAAAGGCTTATATTGGTGCTGCTATTGAGTATTCTGTGAAGTGGAACGGTCAAGATCTCTTTTTAGTTTCCGCTACAGGAAATCAGGAGTTTGCTATTGGGGAAACTGCAAAAGTATTAATTACACCACCCGGAATTGCCCCTATTCCTGATTAACAGCCATAAAATGCCGTCACAACCATAACACCACTACTCTCTTACCATTATCTCCGGCAACTTCAAAACAATTGGAATGCCCATAAATCCGATAAGAGCACAGAGAACATATGTTTTCTCCAGCCCCACCTGGTCGGCAACAAAGCCGATCAAAACCACGACCGCAGAACGGGCCAGAAAGCTGATCATCATAAACACACCATTGGCTGATGAAGATCCATCTTCGGAATATTCCTGGATCATGGCCAGCATAACAGGCGTTGTAGAAAGAAGGGAAAAACCGGTGAGAATAAGAACCGGGAACCGTAGCCAGCCAGAACTGAAAACAAAGAGCAGTAGAGAGATCGGAGCCAGGACGAGGGAAAAAAGGAGCATCTTTTTCCTGCCAAAACGATCACTGAGTGTGCCTATTGTCAGTATCCCAGCTACTCCAGCGGCCTCCATTACTGATAATGAAATACCTGCAAGCCAGACATCATTCGTCTTCTCTATAATATAGAGGGGCAGAAAAGTAGAAAGAGCGCCATGCATAAAGCCACGGACAACGACAATGCCCGAGAGTGGTAGCAACAACGCCTTCATCTCCAGGATGGTTGCGCGAATGGATGGTGTGTCATGCCGTTTTGGTGTAACGGGAATATCCTTCAGTTTTACATACATCATAGCAGAGGCAAGAATTCCCACAATCATCACCGGATAATAACCATCAAATCCCAGGGTGGACACTGCTGCTGTTATCGCCAAAGGCCCCACAGTTCTGGCAAGCTCACCTCCGGTCATGTAAAAACTCATCCCCCGGCCGGTCTTCATACCTGAAACCCTGTA
>JAUVON010000382.1 GCA_030599175.1 Desulfobulbaceae bacterium
ACCAGGCGGAGAATGGTCGGTGACAGGGATGCACATCTCTCACGCTCGCAGGTTGATGCCTGTATCGAGTATATCAGACACCACCCGGAAGTTCGTGATGTTCTGCTTTCCGGCGGTGACCCCTTCTCTCTTAGTGATTCAGGACTTGAATATATATTAAAGAGTATCCGGGAGATCGACCATGTGGAGATTATCCGCATCGGCAGCAGAATGCCGGTTGTACTCCCCCAGCGTATCACAGACTCCCTTGTCTCCATGCTGAGGAAATATCACCCTCTCTATGTGAATACTCATTTTAATCATCCGGACGAAATTACCCTGGAGGCGAAAAATGCATGTGCGCGCCTGGCGGACGGTGGTATCCAGCTCGGCAACCAGACAGTACTTCTGCGCGATGTAAATGATTGCCCTAATATTATGAAGAAACTGGTTCATGAGCTGTTGATGATCCGGGTCAAACCATACTATATTTACCAGTGTGATCTCTCCTCAGGCATTTCACATTTCAGAACATCTATCACCAAAGGTATGGAAATCATAGAAAATCTCAGGGGTCACACCACAGGAATGGCTGTACCGACCTTTGTGGTTGATGCACCGGGGGGCGGCGGCAAGATACCGGTTATGCCCAACTATCTCCTCTCACAGTCGGACAGAAGATTTGCGCTGAGAAATTACGAGGGCGTTATAACCACCTACACCCAGCCTGAACAGGTCTTTTCCAACTGCGGACGGTGCAATATCTGTCGCGAGGGGCCAAAAGAATACAAACCTCTAGACGGGGTGGCGAAATTGCTCTCTGGAGAAAAACTCTGTCTGGAGCCAAGCGGCCTGATCCGGCGAAAAAGGTAGATGAAAACCTACTCCTTTATAGGTTCCGATAAAAACTCCGGCAAAACGACTGCATTCAATTATATATATCGTGAATTGCAGCAGAACCGGCAGCCACGGTCAATCTGTCTCTCTTCCATCGGCATTAACGGCGAGGATGTGGACAGTTATGAAGGGGTAAAAAAACCGCATATTGATCTCCTGCCGGGCAGCTGCTTTATTACCAACTGCGTTCATCTCGCCGGCCATACAGGGAAATATGAGACGCTGCTCAATCTGGGAAGACCTTTTTTCAGCAAAAATTATATCTTCGGCAGATCGCTTCTTGAAATGCAGATGGTTCTGGAGGGCCCAAATTCAGGAAGTGAAGTTCGCCTTGTAAAACAACATATCGCACCATTTTTAAGGGATGATGACATCTTCCTTATTGACGGTTCAATCGACCGCCAGTTTCTGGCGAAACCGGAGATAAGCGATGGTTTTTATTTCTCCGTGCTCTTTACAAAGAGGCCGCCACAATTTCAGAAGAGCTGCGATTTTCTCCATATGATATCCCTTTCCCCCTGTAGCAGGCAAGTACATCAAGCAATAGCAAAAAACCTGAGCAACAAAACAAAATCCCTGCTTTTTACTGACCCAAATCGGCTGGCATACCATGGCAAAACCATTGTCTCCCACGACAGGGAACTCAGGAAACAGTGTGAATCCATCGCCCGGCAAAAAGGTTTTCTCTACATGAAAGGTGCTTTAACCCGTTCTCTCTTTGAATTTCTTGCACCCTTTTCAGAACTGCAGGTTATTCTCGATAACTTTACCCTCTACCTCAATATTACCGCCTCGCAGCATCAGGGAATTGAGTTTAGACCGACAATTGTTCTCTTTCACCCGGTGGTGATCAAAGCAGTTTTCATCAAGCAGGAAACAGATTTCGACTTATCTCTGCTGCCCCCTGAGGTTGCAGCCGGAAATTTATTCAGAGAGATACCTTATGAAGGTTGAGATCCTGCACAAATATAGAAACAAGCTCTATGATGAGCTTGATTATGAACTTTTTCTCTCTCTTTTTGAGCAGAACCAGCCCCTTCTCTCCTCTGTTATTCTGCTTCCTATGAAGGAAAATGAGGCCCTGGATCATTATGCGGAACTGACAGGACTTGAACAGAAAATTCAACCCGGAAAGCTGGATAAACTCCTTGAGCAAAGTGCAGCTCTGCCACCCCTTGAACATCTGCTCAATCTTATAAAAAGAGGGCAGCTGGAACAATACCATCTCTTTGAGCTGGGAACTTTCCTGCATAATGATACTCTTCTCTGCTCCCTTGAGGACTCCTGCCCTTTAGATCCGGAATCCAGCCATCCCCTCGATCAATTTCTCCAGATCCTTGATAACTATACAGAGAAATCATTTTCCACCATGCGGGCAAGCAAAGGGACAAAAGAGATCCAGACTGATCTTGCGGAATTGGAAAAAAAACTCGGGGAGGCGGTAAAGCAATTTGAGCGGCAGATCTTTAAGCACACCGGTTTGAAGATGACATATCCCTGGCCAAAAGAACTTGTTCCTGGCAAAGACCAGCTGATCAATATCAACAACTGCGATCTTCTTACCATGGAAAAACGTAGTGATATCTGGCTTATTGACTATAACATAAACCAGGATATCAAGAATTTGCAGGGGAAAAAGGATGAGTTGAATGCACACTATGATACCTTGATGCGAAAACAGCTTGAACAGCTTAACGGTGAACTCTCCTCCCTGGGGCCCTGCCTTCAAAAATATTACCGAAAAAGAGTTGCGAGAACCTGGTTCTATGTACTTCTTGGCGTTAAAGAACAAAAGAATCTCTGTCTTCCCGAATTTACCACCGCACATGGATGTCATCTCAAGGATGCATACCTTTACGGGCTGAAGGTAAGAAAAGAGGAGAAGTGCATTCCGCTGG
>JAUVON010000287.1 GCA_030599175.1 Desulfobulbaceae bacterium
AATTGATATCTCCGTCTTCCCGCCCAGGTTAAACTTTGACTGGGAAATTTGAATCGTTTCCGGCAGTGAAAACGTTGTCGCGTCAGCCAGCAATATACCGTCAGTGCGAACATAGTCTGTGCTAGAGGAACCGCCCCCCATTACATATTCAATCCGGCCATCAAAGGACAGCATATCGTTACCCACTTCCATTAACGCACCATCAACATCCATGCTATAGGCAGGTTCAGTAACCTGAAGTTTTCCCTCAGTCTGTACGCTTAATCCCCTGGTGTCTGTTCCTGTCTCCACACGCACCTTTCCATCCCAGGTTGTTTCACCGGTTGCTGTTTTAAGAATGTCCATGGAGAACGTGGTCGGCGCCAGCTTAAGGGACGCGCCTGTATCGACGACAACCTCTTCCGCGATTCTTACGGTAGTTTTGCCAATAATGCTTATATCCGAATTATCAATATCTATAACCGGATCCGGCATATCAAATGCCGCGTTTAAGGCTCTCAGGTCACCATCAACATCTACGACCATCTCTTCCTTTTTCATTGCAAAAGAGACTTTGCCCTCCCAGTCTATGTCGCCCTTTGTGGCCCAGCCATCACCTCCAATATCTCCCTTTCCAAGATTGATGAGCCCATCGTAATGCACATCCAGGTTCTCAGCATCGGCCATGGAAAAGGCAACCTCACCTTTGATACCTGCGGTGCCACTAAACGGCTGGAGATATTCCTCCAGAAACGATGCAAGATCATCGAGATGCACATCTGCAATATCTACAGTACCTTCCACTTCCACCAGGGGGATAATGTTTTGTATCGATAAATCCAGTAGTACAGGTGCTCCGTTCAATGTTCCTTTGAAGGTAAGTGCTCCCTCCCTGTCATCGGGATCGGTACTGAACTTGTCAAGAAACGCCTCCTCAACAACCAGATCAACACTGAGATCCGGCTGCTTATATTGCACCGTAACATTTTTAATACTGATCTGATCTGCTCCGAATATCCATGGAACATGTTTTTCAAGTCCTTCAACAATCTCCGAAGGAGTATCAATTGAATCTTCCTGACCAGGGGGGATATTATACGAGGCAATGCGCAGGGTACCATCTTCATATTGCTCGATATCAACGACCACATCAGTGAGCGTAGCCCTCTGCAAATCCGCCTCACGTCCCAATAGATTTTTCAATCCGACATCCAGATATATGGTCGAATTTGAAAAAACAGTCTGGCCGTCTTTCTGAATATCCACTCCCTGCAGAGCAGCAGTACCAGTAAAAGGGTTAAATCGTACTTTCTCAACTGTAGCTGCATCCGCACCATTATCCACTAACCACTTTTGCAGATACAATCTGGCACCAATAGGCAGAGTAATCACAGCAAGAACAACAAAAACCACCAGGCCGGCAAGCAGCTTGACGCTTCGCCGCTTCCATAAACGGTGAAGGCCTGAATTTGCAGGGGAATTGTCTTTTTTGGTCATATCTTATCCTCAGGATATTCAAGCAGAAGACTATTTCAGGTAAACCGACTCAAAACGAAGAATGAGCTGCTGGCCATCCAGTTCGATAAGCTTCCAGTAGGTATTTGTCAGCATATCCTCCGTCCCGGCATTTGCAGATGATTGATTTTCTATGCCAACAATAAACACTGTGAGAAGAGTTATCAAGACAAGGAGAGTTGCCACCCTGCTTCTCAAATTATTTTTTTTAACATTCTTCCTGCCCTTTTTCAGTAGTGTTCGGTTAGAAAATTGCAACACGTATCGTACGGATTTGTGAGTTGATCTGCGGAGTCTCGCTAGCTCGCTTACCTTTCCGCTTTTTAGAATTTCGTTAAAACTCTGAGATCACCTGAACAGTTCCACCAATTGGCGGTGATCCAGCTGCTTGATTATACCTGCCTCATCTTCATTGATAACTGAAGAGGCAAGTTCCTGTTTTCTGCTGATGATGCTGTGGATTTTTTCTTCCAGGGTGCCTTTAGTGATGAGGCGAAAAAGCTGTACCACATCTTTTTGTCCCATCCGGTGAACCCTGGCGGTCGCCTGCTCTTCCTTTGCCGGATTCCACCAGCGATCATAATGGATCACAACCTGACCTGCCAGAAGATCTATGCCGGTGCCTCCTGCCAACAGACTCGCGCAGAAAACCATACAATCCTTTTCTCTAGTGAATTTTTCGATCATTTTCTGGCGTTTGGCAATATTCATACTGCCCCGCAGAGTTGCATGATCGATCCCTGCACCATTCAGATAGTATTCGATAATATCAAGCATCCCGGTATACTGACTGAAAACAACAACCTTCCGTTCATTTCCCAGGCTCTCACCCAGCAGTTCAATAAAGAGATCCCATTTTCCACTTTTATATTTATCGGGATCACTCTCTTTTTCCACAAGGGATGGGTGGTTGCATATCTGTTTTAAACGGGTAATAAGGGTCAGCACATTGAGAAAATTTACACCTTCTCCAGCTTCCAGTTCATCCAGAAAGAGCTGTTGATCATCAATTGCCTGTCGATAAAGCCCTACCTGGTCCTCACTCAATTCACACACTCGATTATCTTCTATTAATTCAGGTAATTCGGTTAAAACCTGCTTTCGGGAACGGCGAAGAATAAAAGGCTGAATGAGTCGGGAAAGCCTGTTCTTCTGTTTCTCGTCATGTTCATCTGTAATCGGTTTTACAAAGGAGTGTTGAAATTGGTTTATAGTTCCAAAGATTCCCGGAAGGCAGATATTAAACAGGGCATAAAGATCGGTAAGTGAATTTTCTATCGGGGTACCGGACAGACCAATCTTTACCCGGGACTGTAAAGAATCAACTGCTTTGTGAATTCCTGTCTTGCGATTTTTCAGATTCTGTATCTCATCGAGCAGGATAATCTCAAATGAAATCTCCGTCATTGACTCCCGATCAGAACGCACAATACCATAGGTGGTCAAGATAAGTCCCGACTCTGTGGCCTTGCCGAGATTCCGACTGGAACCATAGTAGATGTTGTAATTCATTCCCGGATAGAAACGATCAATTTTATCCCGCCAGTGAGACAGCACCGATGCAGGGCAGATTACAAGCATAATCTGCCCTTTTTTTCTCTTCCTGACTATTTCCAAAAGAGCCAACCCCTGATGGGTTTTCCCCAGCCCCATATCGTCTGCCAGCACTCCTCCAAGTCCAAGTTCATAAAGGGTGTGAAGCCAGCCAAGGCCATTTCTCTGATAGCTGCGGAGATGATCCGGGACATGTTCTATTTTTGCAGGGTCACCCCAGGAACCACTGTCCAGAAGAGTGTTCAGACGGTTCTGAAAAGAGTTGTCTTTGAGCCTGCACTGCACATCTTCTATAATTGAAAGAAGAGAAATAAACTCACCGGGCAGAAGCCGCACTCCACGGTGTCCCCTGCTGTCAATCCATGTCCGTTTTTCAGCCAGGTCGTGAAACCATGAAAGAGGTGTATCATGAAGCTGTAAAGCGGTTGACCCGGAATAGAGTGCGTCTCTTTCTTCTCTTTTTCCAAGCAACTCTTCCAGCGATATTGAACCCTCTCCCAGACCATAATCACAGGAGAGATAATACCAGTTCTGATCTTCCTTAAATTCGTGGATGATCAGGGAGTCGGGAAGCACTTTGATTTTAAGTTCGAGTATCTTCCGGTCAACCTGATTATCCGAATGTGTAAGAGCGAACTTGTTTTCTTTTAGAAAATCATCGAGTTCATTGTCTGCGACCACGAACGATGAACCCTGTTCGAGAAAATCAAAAAGAGGGTTGACTGCATGCTTCTTACGGGGTCGGAGGATTTTTCCTTTCGGATCATGTTTTTTTAAGGAGATAAACCCCTCGCCGGGGAAAAAATAGTTGTTGCCGAACCTTTTGTCTGAAATATCAGACAGAAGGATAGTTTGTTGATCATCTCGCCATATCAAGGGATTAACAGCTATGTTCCCATTGCCATCCATCTTCACCTGAAATCCCTGCCGGGCAGGATGAAGCGTGACAAATGAGGGTTCCTTTAGCTGCAGCTGTCCAAGAATTTCCA